>CALEOQ010000267.1 GCA_937910255.1 uncultured Caulobacteraceae bacterium
CCCTTCCGATCTGCAGGGTGACCTTGGTCACCGCCTGGCGGCCAGGCGCGATCTCGGCCATCACGCCCTCGGCCTCGTCGGCATAGGCGGCGACGGAGAAGCCCGCCAGCCGCGCCCGGTGCAGGAAGACCAGCATGTGGCAGGACGAGAGCGCCGAGACCAGCATCTGTTCGGGGTCGACGGCGCCTTCCACCGACCACTTGTTGCCCACCACATGGCGCGAGGCGGTGCCGGGCACCGTCGTGCCGCGGTCGAAGCCGAGCTCATGGCCGCGGCTGTAACGGCCGGCGGGAAAGTCCTCGCCCGCCGACAGCCGCCAGGTGACGCTGGCTCGGTAGGTGGCCATCAGAAGGCCTCCGCCGGCAGGCTCATCAGGGTCTCAGAGCCGGTCTTCAACTTGGCCAGGTGGGCGGAGGTCTCCGGCAGGATGCGCTCCACATAGTAGCGGGCCAGGACCAGCTTGGTGGCATAGAAGGGATCGGTGTCGCCGGCCGCGATCTTGCCTTGCGCCGCCTTAGCCATCATCGCCCACATATAGGCCAGCGCCGTGAGGCCGAAGAGGTGCATGTAGTCGGTGGAGGCCGCCCCGGCGTTGTCGGGATTGGCCAGGCCGTTGGCCATCAGCCACATGGTGGCGTCCTGCAGCTCTTCCTTGGCGTGGGACAGGCCCTCGATGATCGGGGCCAGCGCCTTGTCGTTCTCGTGGGCGCCCACATAGGCGTCGATCTCGGCGAAGAAGCCCATCACCCCGCGCCCGCCCTCGGCCGCCAGCTTGCGGCCCACCAGGTCGAGCGCCTGGACGCCGTTGGTGCCCTCATAGATCAGCGCGATGCGGCAATCGCGCATGTACTGGCTGACCGGGAAGTGCTCGGTGAAGCCCGAGCCGCCATGCACCTGGACGGCGTCGGAACAGACCTTGAAGCCGCGGTCGGTGAGGAAGCCCTTCACCACCGGGGTCATCAGCGCCATGTAGTCGGCCCCCTTCTGGCGGACGGCCTCATCGGGGCTGCCATGGGCCAGGTCGCCATGCAGGGCGGTCCAGAACAGGAAGGCGCGGCCGGCCTCGATGACGGCCTTGGAGTCCATCAGCATACGGCGCACGTCGGGATGGACGATGATCGGGTCGGCCGGGCCGTCGGGGTTCTTCGGACCCGTCAGCGAGCGGCCCTGCAGGCGGTCCTTGGCGAAGCTGGCGGCGGCCTGATAGGCGGCCTCGGCCTGGGCGACCCCTTGCAGGCCCACCCCGATGCGGGCCTCGTTCATCATCACGAACATCAGGCGCAGGCCCTGGTTCTCCTCGCCCACCAGCCAGCCGACGGACTCCTCGTGCTGGATGACGCAGGTGGCGTTGCCGTGGATGCCCATCTTCTCTTCCAGGCCGGCGCAGAAGACGGTGTTGCGCGTCCCCGGCTTGCCCTCGGCGTCGGGGATGAACTTGGGCACGATGAACAGGCTGATGCCCCGCGTGCCCGCCGGCGCGCCCTCAATGCGGGCCAGCACCAGGTGGACGATGTTGTCGGCCATGTCGTGCTCGCCGCCGGAGATCCAGATCTTCTGGCCCGTGACGCGATAGGAGCCGTCGGCCTGAGGGACCGCCTTGGTGCGCAACAGGCCAAGATCGGTGCCGCAATGGGGCTCGGTCAGGTTCATCGTCCCGCCCCATTCGCCGGAGGCGAGCTTGGGCAGGTAGAGGTCCTTCTGCGCCTGGGAGCCCCCGGTATGGATCGCCGAATAGGCCCCGTGCGTCAGCCCCGGATACATGGAGAACGCCATGTTGGCCGAGGACGACATCTCCGAGAAGGCCAGGTTGACCACATGGGCCATGCCCTGGCCGCCATAGGCCTTGTCGGCGCCCAGCGCTGGCCAGCCGCCCTCCACCAGGGCCTTATAGGCGGCCTTGAAACCGTCCGGCGTGGTGACCGAATGGTCGGCATGCCAGGTGCAGCCCTGCTTGTCGCCGACGCTGTTCAGGGGCGCCAGGACCTCAGCCGTAAAGCGGCCGGCCTCCTCGACGATCTGGGCGACCACGTCCATCGAGGCTTCGGAAAAGCCGGGCAGGTCCCCATAGCGCTCGATCTGCAGGACATCGCGCAGCAGGAAGAGGTGGTCGCGGACAGGGGGCTGATAGGGCATGGAGACTCCGGTGTCGGCCGGGCCGGTCGCCCGGCCCGGTCAAGGTGTTGTGGGTCGAGGTCGCAGGCGTCCTATTTGGCGCCCGCATGCTCCAGGCCATCGAGGCGCTGGCGCAGCATCTGGTCATAGTCGGCCGCCCGGGGCAGCAGGTCGGGCCGCGTGGCGATCAGCTTCTGTTCGAGGTTGTTGCAGCCGACCTTCAGTTCCTGGATGGCGCGGTCGATGTCCTCGCGCTGGCTCTCCAGGGCGACGATGCGCTCCTTGAACTTGCGCAGGGACTTGGCCATCTGGGCCGCGCCGCCGTCGTCCAGGTCGTAGAGGTCGAGGATTTCCCCGATCTCCGCCAGGGACAGGCCGACCCGCTTGCCCTGCAGGATCAGCTTCAGCCGGGCGCGGTCCTTGTAGGAATAGACCCGGTTCATGCCGTCGCGGGCCGGGGTCAGCAGGCCCTTGTCCTCATAGAAACGCAGGGCGCGCGGGGTGCATTTGAACTCCAGGCAGAGCTGTCGGATCGTATAGGTGCGTTGGGGGCGGCGCAGGTCGGTGGGCATGGGCGTCTCTCCGGTTGAGCCTGGTTTTTGGCGGCTTGTTTCTGGCTGACAGCGTAAGCGGCATCTTACGTTAACGTCAAGATGAGCGGCCTGCGCGAACCGCAGGCGCCGGGGCGATCCTGGGGGAATTGGCGGCCTCTTTCGTAGACCTCCACGGCCCGGCCGCCCTAGGCTGGGCCATTCATTCCAGGGGCGTCATCCATGATCCGTAGAACTCTGCTGACGGCGACCGCGGTCGCTGCGCTGTTGGCCTGTCCGCTGGCGGTCCAGGCCGCGCCGCAACCCATGGCCACGGCCACCGCCGGTCTGTCCCGCACCGAGGGCCTGATCCCGATCTATGCCGACGCCGAGCGCGGCCGGGTGCTGATGCTGCTGCCGGCGCCGGACGCCGAGGGGATCAGCGGCCGCTACATCCACGTGGCCAGCCTGCGCACGGGCCTGGGCTCGGCCCCCATCGGCCTGGACAAGGCCAGGCTTGGCCCCTCGCGGCTGCTGGCCTTCCGCCGGGTGGGCGCAAAGGTGGTGGCCGAGTACGAAAACCCCCGCTTCCGCGCGGTCGGGGCGCCGGCCGCCGAACAGGCCTCGGCCCGCGAAGCCTTTGCGCCCTCCATGGTCTGGGCCGGCGAGGTGCTGTCGACCGACGCCCAGGGCCGCATCCTGATCGACATTTCCAGCTTCCTGACCCAGGACGGCCTGGGCGTCGTCGACGCCCTGAAATTCTCCGGCGAGACCGGCTGGAGCCTGTCGAAGGATCTCAGCCTGGCCGATCCGGCGCAGGCCAAGGCCTTCCCGGAGAATGTCGAGCTGGAGGCCATCCAGACCTTCGTCTCCGAGACGCCGGGCGATGAGGTCTCCAACATCACCCCCGACGACAAGCGCATGACGCTCCGGGTGCGCCATTCCTTCGTCAAGCTGCCCGAGCCCGGCTACCAGCCGCGGGTCTTCGACCCCCGCAGCGGCGGCAACGCCCTGCAGTTCCTGGACTTCGCCGCCCCCCTAGGCCAGCCCATCGTCCAGCAGTACGCCCTGCGCTTCCGCCTGGAGAAGACCGACCCCACCGCCGCGGTCTCGCCGGTGAAGAAGCCGATCATCTTCTACATGGACCCCGCAGCCCCAGAGCCGATCCGCAACGCCCTGATGGAGGGCGCCGCCTGGTGGGCCGACGCCTTCGAGGCCGCCGGCTTCCAGGAGGCCTACCGGGTCGAGCTGCTGCCCCCGGACGCCGATCCCCTGGACGTGCGCTACAGCATGATCAACTGGGCCGACCGGGCGACGCGGGGCTGGTCCTATGGCCAGACCATCATAGACCCGCGCACCGGCGAGATCCTGAAAGGCTCGGTGGTGCTGGGCGCGCTTCGGGTGCGCCAGGACATGCTCATCTTCGAAGGCCTGGTGGGGGCCCACATGACCGGCAAGGGCGGTCCCAATGATCCGGCGGAGGTGGCCCTGGCCCGCCTGCGCCAGCTGGGCGCCCACGAGGTCGGCCACTCCATCGGCTTCGCCCACAACTTCGCCGGCTCGACGCAAGGGCGCACCTCGGTGATGGACTATCCGGCCCCGCGCATCCTGCTGAAGGACGGCCGGCCGGACCTGTCGGAGGCCTACGCCGTGGGCATCGGCGACTGGGACAAGGTGACGGTTGCGGCGGTCTATGGGCCGGAGGATCAGGCCCAGGCCCTGCTGCACCAGAACGCCACGGCGCCCGAGGGCCTGCGCTACATCACCGACGCCGATTCCCGGGGCCTAAGCGTCGGCCAGCCCTGGGGCAGCCTGTGGGACGACGGCCCCGATCCAGCCGCCGAGCTGACCCGGATGATGGCGGTGCGCGAGGCGGCGCTGGCCAGCTTCGGCCTGGGCGCCCTCTATCCCGGCGAGCCGGTGGCGGCGCTCCGCCGCAAGTACGTGCCCATCTATCTGATGCACCGCTATCAGGTGGAGGCGGCGGGCAAGCTGCTGGGCGGGGTGGACTTCGCCTATTCGGTGATCGGCGACGGGCGGGAGACGTCGGCGCCGGTTCCGGCGGCCGCCCAGCGCGCGGCGCTCGACGCCCTGCTGGCCACCCTCGACCCCGCCGCCCTGGAGACCCCGCCAGGCCTCACCCCGCTGATGTCGGCGGCTCTGACCGGGCGCGGCGACCGCCAGACCGAGATCGAGCTCTTCCCCACCCTGGCCGGGCCGATCTTCGATCCCCTGGCCGCGGCCGAGGTGGCCGCCGGCCTGCCCCTGGACGTGCTGCTGAACGATCAGCGGCTGGCCCGGCTGATCGAGCAGCACCGTCATGATCCGGCGCTGCCGGGGGCGGGCGAGGTGATGGAAGCCCTGGTGGCCAAGCTGTTCGCCGACCCGGCCAACGCCGCCCTGGCGCCGATCGCCCAGCGGGTGCAGGCCCGCGCCGTGCTGGACCTCGGCCGTCTGGCCCAGGATCCGGGCGCCTCGCCCGGTGTGGCGGCCCAGGCGAGCGCCGCCCTGGCCTCCATCGCCACGCGCCTTGAGGGCGCCCGTGGCGGCGACGCGGCGACCCGCGCCCACCGGACGCGGCTGGTCGCCCTGATCGAGACCCCGGCCGAGCTGCGTCGCCTGGCCGCCGCCAAGGAGGTTCGCCCCGAAACCCCGCCCGGCATGCCGATCGGCTCGGCGGGCTGGCTGGACCTGGACTGACAGGACCTGGACTGACGGGCCCAGACACACGAAGGACAGGCCGGCGGAACCGCCGACCTGTCCTTTCTATATGTCCGACCTTTTGGCCTTAGCGGCCGCCGGGACCGCCGGGACCCATCCCATGGGGACCGCCGCGATGGTCGCCCATACCTTTGCCGCCCATGCCCTTGCCGCCCATGCCGCGGCCGGCCGGACGCAGGGCGTCGAAGGCCTTCTGCTGGCTGGGCGTCAGCTGGGCGTAGAAGCGCTTGGTGGCCTCGGCGCGGGCGGCGAAGGCCTGCTGGCGCTGCGCCATATGGGCGGCCATGGCGTCGAGGCGCTGGGGCGTGGTCATCTCGCGCATCGACTGGCGGTCGCCGCGGCGATCGGGCCGGTCGCCAGCCTTCGGCGCGAGGGCGCCGACATAGGTGTTGAGCGCGGCCTCCTGCTGGGAGGTCAGCTGCAGGGTGGTGCGCAGGCGCTCGGCCATGTGGGCGCGCATCTGTTCAGGGCTCGGACGCTCGCGGCCTTCCATGGCTGGGCGCGGGCCCTGGGCCGGCGGCTGCTGGGCGTAGCTGGCCGTGGCGAAGGCCAGGCTAGCCAAGACGCCCGTGAGGGCGCCGGCGACGGTGATGGTCTTGATCGTCTTCATGTGTGGTCTCCAGTCGTGCCCCTCTGAAGACTTCCACGTCAGGCGACCGCCGTTCCGTCGCAGATTCTTTCGAGCCGAGGCTCGGCGATGTCAGGAGAGGGCGTTGCGGCAGGCCCCAGCCATGGCGATGGGACCAAGGGCCACGGCGCCCGCCGCATAGGCGCCCAGCAGGGCGAACCCCGCCCGCCAGGGCAGGCCGGCGTCCAGGCTGGCCAGGGCGCCGCCGCCGAAGATCACCGGCGGCACGAACAGCGGCAGGACGATCACCGCGGTCAGCAGGCCCCCCCGGCGGGCGCCGAGGCTGAGCGCCGCCCCGATCCCGCCCATGAACGAAAAGGCCAGCCCGCCTAAGAGCGCGCAGGCCACCACCAGGCCGCTCAGTTGCGGCGAGGCCCCCAGCGCAATGGCCGCAAGCGGCGCGGCGAGCGCCAGCGGCAGGCCGGTGGCCAGCCACTGGGCCAGGCACTTGACCGCGCAGACCATCTCCAGCGGGACCGGCGACAGGGTCAGCAGGTCCAGCGCCCCGTCTTCATAGTCCCGCTCAAACAGCCGATCGAGGGACAGCAGGGCCGCGAGCGCCAGAGCCACCCAGGCCGCCCCGGGCGCGATGCCCGCCAGCCGCTCGGGCTCGGACCCCACCGCCAGGGGCAGCAGGGTGGCGACCCCGGCATAGAAGCCGACGGCCACCATCGGCCCGCCGCCCTTGCCCCAGGCCAGCGCCGTCTCCCGCGCCAACAATGTAGAGACCGCGCTCATCGGCCGATCTCCACCGTGCGGGTCGCCAGCGGCAGGGGATCGTGGACCGCGGCCAGGATCATGCCGCCGGTGGAAAGATGCTCGTCCATGATCTCCCCGAACCGGCCGCGCCACTCGGCGTCCAGGGGGCTCAAGGGCTCGTCCAGCAGCCAGAGGGGCCGCGGCGCGGCCAGCAGGGTAATAAATCCACGCTAGCGCTTGAGAGAATGTCCAATGACGAACCGCCAAAACATCGTCAAGCGACGCGTTACACGGCGCCAGCCGCTCTGCCTTTTCGTGCTTTGCTATAACCATATCCGCCAGTTTCGACCAATAGGGCGGCCAAGAGAAAGTTTCGAGCGTTTTAGCCCACACAATAA
>CALEOQ010000268.1 GCA_937910255.1 uncultured Caulobacteraceae bacterium
GTCTCACCTCGCTTCTGATCTCCTGTGCTGGCCACTCGATGTAGCTCGATCCGTCTCTGTCGTCTTTTTTTTTTTTTTTTTCCAGCAGAAGCCGGCATACGAGATTACGACGTGACTGGAGTTCAGACGTGTGCTCTTCCGATCTCATTCTGTCGCGGGCGCCGCCGCAGGCGAGGGGTCGTATCGCCTTGCCGTCCGCGCCGGCCGATGGCGAGCGCATCGCGCAGTGGATCCAGGCGACGCCTGATCTGCGCATACTGAACCTGCATCTCACCCATCTGCGGGGGGCAGACGCCTCGGTCCTGCGCGGACGCCAGTTGGCGCACGCCCTGGCCGAGGCCGCTTCGCCGGGGTCGGGTCTGCTCGTGGTCGGCGACTTCAACGCGCCGGCGAGCGCGCCTGAGCTTGCGGCGGTGGCGGCTGGCCTCGATCCCGCTGCGCCGTCCACGTTGCAGGGCGAGCACGCCTCGCCGATCACTCAGACGCGCGCGGCGATCGATCACGCCATTCTCGTCGAGGCGGGCCATTGGCGCCTGGTCAGCCGGTTCAACGCCCTGGATCAGCCCGATGCGGACGGCTTCTTCCCCAGCGACCACGCCGCCGTCGTCGCCGATCTTGCGCCCATCTGAGGCCTTCGACGTTTTCGCCCCCAAAGAAAAAGGCGCCCCGGAATAGCCGGGACGCCCAGGAAGTTGTCTGACGGCGAGCCGCGATCATGCGGCCCGTCCTGGACAGGGGATTAGAAGGTGGCGCGGACGCCGGCCATGTACTTGCGGCCGAAGCCTTCGATTTCGTAGGGACGGTTTTCGACGCCCTGGTAGCGCACGCCGCGTTCGTCGGTCAGGTTGTTGCCGTCGAAGAACACCGAGAAGTTGGGGTTGATCTCGTAGCGGATCGACAGGTCCCAACGGGTCGTGGCGTCCCAGTAGAGGTTGGAGTTGTCGGAGCTGCCGCTCGGGAACACCTCGTCCAGCCAGGCCGTCCGGTGCTGGTACGACAGCCGGGTCGAGAGGCCGTAATTCTCGTAGAACAGCGTGGCCGAGGTGATGCGGTCAGACGTGCCCGGGAACTCCACCTTGGGACCTTCGGGTGTCTCGAACTCCCCCTTGGTGAACGACACGCTGCCCTGGAAGCCGAAGCCGGACAGCGGGCCGGGCAGGAAGGTGAATGGCTGGTTGTAGATGAACTCCACGCCGCTCAGATAGCCGTCGCCGCCATTGACGGTGGCCGAGATCAGGTACTGGCTGCGGTCAACTCCGTCGAAGTTATAGCTGTCGTCGCCGACCACCTGGGTGGACGAGAACAACACGTCCTTTACTTCGCGGTGGAAAGCGCTGGCGGCCAGCAGCGAAGCTGGGCCGAAGTACCACTCCACCGAACCGTCGAGACCATAGGCCGTTTCCGGGACGGCGAAGGGGTTGCCGCCGCTGATGGTTTGGGCGTTGTCGTTGACCGAAACCGTCGCCCGCAAGCCGGCGAGACTGGGGCGCGCCTGACCCGAGATGAAGGCCGCACGCAGCTTCAGGTCGTCGGAATAGTCGAAGGTGTAGTGCAGGCTCGGAAAGATGTTGGTCTCTTCCGACGAGAAGCTCAGCGGTTGGAGGACCCCGCCGGCATTGGCCAGGCCATCGGTCTCGATTTCCGTCCGCTCGACGCGCACGCCGCCGACCACGGTATGGCGATCCCAGCGCCAGCGGTTCATGACGTAGCCGGACAGGACCTTTTCATCGACCGTATTGTCGGCCCGGGTGTCCCAGTCATAGACGGCGTAGTTGGCGCCGGCGGCGTTGGCCGCGCGCGCAGCATCCATCAACTCGTCCAGCTTGGAGCGCATCGCCGGGTTGTGCATGTAGCCGACGGTGAAGCCGTGGTCGAAGTTGGTGTCCCACGGCACGGTGGTCACATAGGAATAGGGATTCCAGTCAATGCCAAGCTGGGCGGCGACGGTGCGCAGGTTGAAGCCGCTGCGGTTGCCCGACACGACCGTGCCGTCCGGCCGAACGAGGGCGACGGTGCGGCTGTCCTGGCTGCGGTCGTCGAACTGGAAGCCGGCGGAGAACAGGGAGTCGGCGCCGAAGCTTTCCCACTCGCGGCTGATGTCACCCTTGGCCGTGAAGGCGTCGGTTTCCAGCAGCGAGCTCGATTCTGTGGCGAACTCCTCGTTCAGGGACATCTGGTCCAGCGAGGTGCGCGCCGAGCCGCGGGTCGGGACGCCACCCACCAGGATGGTGTCGTACAGCGTGTTGTGCGGGAAGCCGCCGGAGACGGCGTTCACCTGCGTCACGATCGACGGCAGAAGCAGGGCGTTGGCGAGGGTCGGCCTGGAGGAGAGCCCGCCGGCCGTCTGCTGGTTGACCAGGGGGATGTCGCTGTTGAACTCGGTCTCGGTGTAGGCCAGGTCCCAGGCGCCCTTCCAGCCGCCCCACTCGTGGTCGCCATGCAGGTTGGTCAGCTTCACGCTGTTGGAAAAGGTGCCGTACTCAAAGGTCGAATCTTGCGGCACGCCGACGCCTTCGAAGGTGTCGAAGTTGCGGGTGGTGATCTGATAGGCCCGGTCGTACTGGAAGCGGTTCTGGTTGCGCTCTTCGAAGTCGTTGAATTCGGTCTTCAGGTGGGTCAGGCGGAACCGGTGGTTGTCATTCGGAGCGTATTCGACGCGCCCCGAATAGGATTCCGTCTGGCGGGTGATGATGTACTTGGTGATGCGGAGCTGCGTGATGCCCACATCATCGAACCGCGGTTCGGAGTTGTCGGTGTGCTGTTCGAAGGAATAGTGCGAGCCGATCAGGCTGACGCCCCAGGTGTCGTTGGCCCAGGACAGGCGGCCGGAATACTGTTCCACCGGGCCATCGCCCATGTCCACAAAGCCGCCGCCGGCGTCGAAGAAGCCATGGAAGCCCGGGTTGTCGAGCGGCGAGAAGGTGCGGATGTCCACCCGTCCGGCCAGGGCTTCGGCGGGCATGTTCGGCAGCAGGGTCTTGCTCAGCGTCAGTTCGCTGATCTGGGCGGCCGGCACGGAGTCGAAACGGAAGATGCGGTTTTCGGCGCCAAGGACGTTGACCCCGTCGAGGGCCACTGTCGTCCAGCGGGTGGGCGCGCCGCGGATCTGGATGTAGCGCTCCTGGCCCTGGTCGCGCTGCACGCCGACGCCGGGAAGGCGGGCCAGCGCGCCGGCGGCGGTGGCGTCGGGGAAGCGACCGATGGTGTCGGAGGCGATGACGTTGACGATATTGTCGGACGCCTTCTGGATCTCCAGCGACTTTTCGATGGAGTCGCGGATCGGGGTGGCGGTGACCACGACTTCCGCAACTTCGGCCTCTTGAGCCAGGGCGGGCGCGGCGGCGGCGGCCAGAATAGGCAGAGAGGCCGAAACGGCCAGCAGAGCACGGCGCTTGCGAGCGCCAGCATTACGCGCCGATTGACGCAGATGGTTGGATGACATGGGTCCGTCCCCCTTTGTTGCTGTGATCAGCGGACGGGAGCCTCGACTAGGCTAAACGGGTGTCATCCTTTCGTGGGTTTGGTGATGTCTCCATGTTGACGCTGGGACTTGTTGGTTAGACAGGAGGCTGCGGCGCACCCGTCCCGAGGGGACAAGTGCGCCGACCAACCTAGCCGTGCAACTTCTTGGCGACCTCGGCGATGCGGCGGCCCTGATAACGGGCGCCGTCCAGTTCCGTCTGGCTCGGCTGGCGCGAACCGTCGCCGCCGGTGATGGTGGTGGCGCCATAGGGGCTGCCGCCGGTCACCTCGTCCAGGCGCATCTGGGCCTGATAGCCATAGTCCATGCCAACCACCACCAGACCAAAGTGCATCAGGTTGGTGATCAGCGAGA
Source organism: uncultured Caulobacteraceae bacterium (assembly GCA_937910255.1). Classification (GTDB taxonomy): domain Bacteria; phylum Pseudomonadota; class Alphaproteobacteria; order Caulobacterales; family Caulobacteraceae; genus Phenylobacterium. Next base: position 3,836 of record CALEOQ010000268.1, read on the forward strand.
ACAGCGTGGTCTCCTGGCCGCCGTGCTGGGTGGCTGTGGCGGTGAAGGCGCCGCCGACCTTGCCGTTCAGCGCGCCGCTGGCCCACAGGCCGCCGGCCTGGTCGAGGAAGTTGGCCATCTGCGAGGCCATGCGGCCAAAGCGGGTGCCGACGCCGATGATGATGGCGTCATAGTCGGCCAGGTCCTGGATCGACGCCACCGGCGCCTCCTGGTCCAGCTTGTAGTGGGCCGCCTTGGCGACCTCTTCGGGCACCAGGTCGGGGACCCGCTTGATGTCCACCTGGACGCCAGCCTCGCGGGCGCCTTCGGCCACGGCCTTGGCCATGGTTTCGATGTGGCCATAGGCCGAATAGTAAAGGACCAGAACCTTGGTCATGTGGCGCTCCTTTGGATGGGAAATGGGGGAGGGGACGCGGCCCTCAGGCCGCGTCCACCAGGACGAGTTCGGAGTCTTCCAGGGCCGTGATGGTCAGGGCGGTCTCGCCGGTGATGGCCGCGCCGTCCCGAGCCTCCAGGGTCACGCCATTGACCTCGACCCGGCCCTTGGCCGGCACCAGATAGGCGTGGCGCGCGGCGTCCAGCACATGCTCGGTGGTTTCACCGGCCTTTAGCGTGGCCCCCAGCACCCGCGCGGGCGTGCGGATGGGCAGGGCCTCGCCGTCGCCCTCGAAGCCGCTGGCCAGGGTCACGAACCGCCCGGACCGATCGCCCTTGGGAAAGGGCTTGGCGCCCCAGGCCGGCGCGCCGCCGGTCCGTTCGGGCTCGATCCAGATCTGGAAGATGCGGGTGGTGTCGCTCTCAAGATTGTACTCGGCATGGCGGATGCCGGAGCCCGCGCTCATCACCTGGACATCGCCGGCCTCGGTGCGACCCTTGTTGCCCAGACTGTCCTGGTGGGTGATTGCGCCCTCGCGGACATAGGTGATGATCTCCATGTCTGCGTGGGGATGGGGCGGAAAGCCCGAATTCGGCGCGATCTCGTCGTCGTTCCACACTCGGATCGGTCCCCAGCCCATGCGCTGCGGATCGAAATAGTTGGCGAAGGAGAAGTGGTGGCGGGCCTTCAGCCAACCGTGGTCGGCGCCGCCCAGTTCGGAAAAGCCTCTGCGCTCAATCATCTCTCAAACCTCCGCGCCGGGGTCGGCGCCGTTGCTTGCCCGCGCCCTCGTCGGCGCCATTGCTTGAGGAGAAGATAGGCCACATGATCGAATTAGAAATAGAAACTACCGAAAAGCATCGTTTCCATAAACATGACGTCGTTACCTGACCTCGAGGCCATGGCGATCTTCGCCAAGGTGGTGGAGATGCGCTCCTTCTCGGCCGCCGCCACGGAGCTCAAGCTGTCCAAGGCGACGGTGTCCAAGGCGGTCACCCGCCTGGAGGCGCGGCTGGGCGCGCGGCTGTTCAACCGCACCTCGCGCCGCCTGGCCCTGACCGAAAGCGGCGCGCGGCTGGCCGATCGAGCGCGTCAGCTGCTGGCGGATGGGGAGGCGGCCGAGGACGAGATCCTGGCCCAGTCGTCCCAGCCCCGCGGCCTGGTGCGGCTGGCCGCGCCCATGTCCTTTGGGCTGATCGAACTGGCGCCCCTGCTGCCCGACGTCCTGGCCGCCTATCCGGAGGTGGCCATCGACCTTCACATGAGCGATGAAGCCATCGATCTGGTCGGCATGGGGTTCGACATGGCTCTGCGGATCGCCAGCCTGCCGGACTCCTCCCTGATCGCCCGACGGATCGGCCCTGTTCACCGCCATGTGGTCGCCGCGCCGAGCTATCTGGCCGCCCACGGCCGTCCGACCCATCCCAGCCACCTCGCCGAGCACGCCTGCCTCGGCTACGCCTATCTGCCGACCCCGGAGACGTGGCGCTTCGTCAATGCCACAGGCGAGGAGGTGGCGGTGCGCCCCAGCGGGCCGCTCCGCGCCAACAACGCCGAGGCCCTGCTGCCGGCCCTGGAAGCGGGCCTCGGCCTTGCGGTCCAGCATCACGTGCATGGATTGGGAGACGTCCACCACGAACAGCACCGACTGACCTTCGATGGGCAGACCGTGATAGCTTGCTCCACCTGGCGCGGTGGATTGGACCACCATCTTGCCTTTGCCAAGGGGGACCTGGCCCTGTGTGTAGGGCTGACCTTCCTTCTCAAGCCATAGGGACCAGGCGCGGTGGGATGAACTGATCTTCTGGCCCGTGAGGATCTGCAATGAAGCGGTCAGGCGCTGCAGCTTGTGCCCCTGCTCCTCTTTGAGCCTCTCGATCAGGGGCACGATGGCCCCGGGGGAGCCCAGAGTGCTCAAGGCTTCGAAGGCGGCTACCCTCAGGGCCGCATCCGGATGGGCGAGTGTGCCCAGGGCTGTCCTGAGGGCGGGCAGCCCGTGAGGTCCCAGGGCCTTGGCGCAGGCGAGGAGAACCATCCTGTCCCCCTCCGATCGCGGGTGCTTGGACAACAGCTTGGTTATTGGGGCGGGCACGTCCTTGGCCAGGAAACGGGCCAACCGAACGACCTCCAGGCGCAGGGTCAGGGGCAGGTTCCTGTCCGTCAACGCATCCCGCACCATGGGTCCCAGGGTCGTTGGCTGGCGCAGTGCGGTTATTCTCTGCAGCGTGAGGTCCAGGAGCGTACGCGGATCATTGATGCCCTCGCGCCGGCCCAGTTCCTTGTCGCGAGTCATCCTGAGGACGTACTTCCGGTGTTCGTTCTCACGCTTGCCCAACTCACCGTCTACCCGCCTGTAGGCTTCGACCAGTGCCGCTCCGAGTTTGGGGTCGTCGAGGTCCTTGACGGCGTTCAACGCTATCTTGCGCTGTTCATGCCTGTGTTCCGGATCGCGAGTGGCTCGAAAAGCCTTGCGGAAATCGCTCAGGACGTCACTTTCGCCCATGGGCAGCAGCAGGCCCAGGGTTGTGAGGGCCAGACCCAGCCACTCAGCGCGAAGGGGCACCGGTTTCCTCCAACGCGATTGCCTGCACGTGGCCGTCCTCTGTCAGGAGCGAGAAGCCCGGGGCGGTACCGGGTGCGATGAGGCCCATGTCTTCAAGTCCCATGAGTCGCGCCGGGTTGGTTGAGGCCAGCCGCGCCACGTCGGTCCCATCCGTTCCGGGTACGAACTCCAAGAACCTGTGCACCGCGTCGGTCATCAGGATGGAGGATCCGGCCAGTGCCCCGTTGGCCTCCAGATCGGAAGAGCGTCGTGTAGGGAAAGAGTGTAGATCTCCGTGGCCGCCGGAGCCTTAAAAAAAAAAACACACACAAGC
>CALEOQ010000269.1 GCA_937910255.1 uncultured Caulobacteraceae bacterium
CCGCCGCCGACCGAGACCTCCCCTCTTGCCCTCCACGTCGCTTGTCCGATCGGGCGTCGGCCGCGTGCTCGTCTTCCTGCCCCAGATCCTGATCCTGTTCTTCTTCATCATCCTGTTGGAAGACTTCGGCTATATGGCCAGGGCCGCCTTCCTGATGGACAAGATCATGGGCGGGGCGGGCCTGCATGGCCGGGCCTTCATCCCCCTGCTGTCGTCCTTCGCCTGCGCCATTCCGGGCGTCATGGCCACCCGGGTGATCGATTCCAAGCGCGACCGGCTGACCACCATCATGGTGGCGCCGCTGATGACCTGCTCGGCGCGGATTCCGGTCTACACCCTGATCATCGCGGCCTTCATCCCCGACCAGACCGTCTGGGGCTTCGCCAACCTGCAAGGGGTGGTCATGTTCGGCCTCTATGTGGCCGGCATCACCAGCGCGCTCTCCATCTCGTTCATCGCCCGGCGGCTGTTCTGGCGGGGGCAGGTCGAGCCCTTCCTGATGGAGCTGCCGACCTACAAGGCGCCTGATCCCAAGAGCGTCCTGCGCAACCTGTGGCAGCGGGCCGAAATCTTCATCAACCGCGCCGGCCGCATCATCCTGCCGCTGATGGTGCTGATCTGGGTCCTGTCGACCTTCCCCTATCCGCCGGAGGGCGCGACGGGACCGGCCATCGACTACAGCTTCGCCGGTCGGCTGGGCCACCTGATCCACCCCCTGTTCGCCCCGATCGGGTTCAACTGGCAGATGACCGTGGCCCTGATCCCGGGCATGGCCGCCCGCGAGGTCGCCGTCGGCGCGCTCGGCACCGTCTATGCGGTGGCCAACGCCGAGGAGCAGGTCGGCACCCTGGCCGGGGCGCTTTCGGCCGACTGGTCCCTGGCCATGGGGCTGGCCTTCCTGACCTGGTACGTGTTCGCGCCCCAGTGCGCGCCGACCCTGGCCGTGGTGAAGCGCGAGACCAACAGCTGGCTGTGGCCCACGGTGATGTTCGCCTACATGGTCACCCTGGCCTATCTGGCGGCCATGGGCGTCTATCACGGCGCCGTGGCGCTGGGCTGGGGCTAGAGCGCGTTCCGATAAGTGGGAACCGGTTATCGGATCAAAACGCGCTCAAGACTCAGAGTTTAGAACCTAGCCTGGGCTCGGCGCCTCGCCGGCCAACACGCCGGCGGCGCCCTGCAGCCGCAGCAGCAGGCGCTTGAGCAGGGCCACCTCATGGGGGTCGAGCCCTGAGATCAGGGCGGCCTCATAGGCCAGGGCCAGGGGCGCGATCTCGGCGTGCAGGCGCACGCCTTCCAGGCTCAGCGCCACCACGTGGGAGCGGCCGTCCCGGTCGTTCTCAGAACGCTCCAGCAGGTGGCGCTTGATCAAGCCCTGGGCGGCGCGGCTGACGGTGACCTTGTCCATGCCTGTCCGGCTGACCAGAGCGCTCTGGTTCATCGGCCCGTCCTCGGCCAGCACGCAGACGAGCCGCCACTGGGGGATGGTGAGGCCGAAACGGTCCTCATAGGCCCGCGCGATCAGCCGGCTGACGGCGTTCGAGGCCACCGACAGGCGATAGGGCAGATAGGCGTCCAGCTGGAGGCCGGCGGCGTCGGCCGGTTCTGGCCGGGTCTGCACGGTCATGGGGCTTGCACTTCCTGTTCGATGGCGCCGAATATCGAGTGTCGGCGCCCATCGCGCATTTCAATCCGCACGGTGTCGTTGACCTTGAGGAAGGGCGTTCTGGCCTCTCCGTGGGCCAGGGTCTCCACCGTCCGCACCTCGGCGAGGCAGGAATAGCCGACGCCGCCCTCAGCCACCGATTTTCCTGGACCGCCGTCGGGGCCGCGATTCGACACCGTGCCCGAGCCGATGATCGTGCCGGCGCCAAGCGCCCGGGTCTTGGCCGCGTGGGCGATCAGCGTCCCGAAGTCGAAGGTCATGTCGACGCCGGCGTCGGCGCAGCCCAGCACCTCCCCGTTCAGCTCCACCTCCAGGGCGCCATGCAGGCGGCCCTCGCGCCACGCCTCGCCCAGCGCGTCCGGCGTCACGGCCACAGGCGAGAAGGCCGAGGCCGGCTTGGACTGGAAGAAGCCAAAGCTCTTGGCCAGCTCGTCGGGGATCAGGTTGCGCAGGGAGACGTCATTGGCCAGCAGCACCAGGCGCACATGGTCCAGCGCATCGGACGCGCTCACCCCCTGGGGCACGTCGCCGGTGATCACCGCCACCTCGGCCTCCAGGTCGCACCCCCAGGCCTCGTCGGCCAGCGGGATGGGATCGCGAGGGCCGAGAAACCCGTCCGAGCCGCCCTGGTACATCAGGGGATCGGTCCAGAAACTCTGGGGCATCTCCGCGCCCCGGGCCCGGCGCACCAGCGCCACATGGTTCACATAGGCCGAGCCGTCGGCCCACTGATAGGCCCGCGGCAGGGGGCTGGCCGCCTCATGCTCGTGGAAGCGTTCCCTGGGCACGCCGCCGTGCTCCAGGCTTTCGGCCAGGGCGCGCAACATGGGCTCGCAGCGACCCCAGTCGTCGAGGGCGGCCTGCAGAGTCGGCGCCACGGTGGCCGCATCGGTGAACCAGGCCAGGTCGTTGGAGACCACCACGAGACGGCCGTCACGGCCGGACTTCAGCGAGGCGAGCTTCATCTTGGGGTCTCCGCTTTGGGGCTCAGGATTTTTCCTGGATCAGGGTCTGGACCAGTCGGACGCCGGCCTCGAAGGCCTTGGCTTCATAGACATGCACCTCCACGCGGATGTCGCCGCCCGGCGCATCCTCCCACATGTAGTTGCGCTCAAAGCAGACCGGCCGGCCCTGGGGACTGAAGCCTTCGAAGGTGTCGCCCCAGGGGGTGCAGGGGGCCAGCGCCCGCCAGCCGAGATCGCAGGCCTGGACCAGCTCCTCCCGGGCCGCGGCCTCGAGATCGTCATGGACGGCGGCGTTCATCGGGCTTTCCAGCTGTCGACATAGGCGGGGTTTTCCACCGGGTCCGCGGCCTCGCCCACCTCCAGCGGGTCGCGGGTGTCGATCATCACCGCATATTCGTCGGTGGCGGGTTTGGGTTGGGACAGCATGTTCTTCAACGCCTTCGGATGCGGGCCATGGGTGAAGCCGGAGGGATGAAACGTCATCATCCCCGCATCGATGCCGTCGCGGCTGAAGAAGTCCCCGGCATGGTAGAAGAGCACCTCGTCATAGTCGTCATTGTTGTGGAAAAACGGCACCTTGAGCGCGCCCGGATCGGTCTCGAAGGGCCTGGGCGCAAAGGTGCAGACCACGAAGCGCTCGGCCACGAAGGTCGTGTGGGCGCTGGGCGGCAGGTGATAGCGATGGCTGGCCACCGGCCGGATGTGGGCCACGTTCAGGCGCACGGGCGCCAGCTCCCCATGCCAGCCCACCGCGTCCAGGGGGTTGTAGGGATAGGTGACGGTGGAGACCTGGCCGCGCTTCTTGATGGCGACCGTGGTCTCGCCGTCCTGCGCCTGGTGGTCGCGGAACGCCTCGTCCATCACCGGGGTGTCCAGCAGGGCCGGGTCGAAGATCGCATGGGGGCCCAGCAGGCCCCTGTCGGGCAGGGTGAAATGGCTGTTGGTCGCCTGGATGGTCAGGATGGCGCAGGGTTCGGCCGGCGCCAGGCGCCACATGGTCCCCCGGGGCAGGTAGAGATAGTCGCCGGCCCCGAAGCCGATCCGGCCATAGTCGCAGAAGAGGTCGCCGGCCCCCTGGTGGACGAACAATAGCTGGTCGCCGTCGGCGTTGCGGACCAGGCCCGGCATGGGGCCGTCCAGCTTCCAGAAGCGGATTTCGGTGGCGGCGTTGTGCAGCACCACCGGGGCGCCCCACGGCGAGGCCTGGGGTTCGTTCAGCCGCGCCAGGTCGAAGGCCCGCGGCCGCAGGGGGCCTTCGAAGCTGGTCCAGCCGGTGGGCGGCCGGGGATGGTGCAGGAAGGCGGCGGGACCAAAGAAGCCCTCCTTGGAGATTTCGCGCTCATAGGTGCCGGCCGGCAGGTCGGCATGGGCCTGGCGCGAATGGACGCCTTGCGCGCCGCGCACGGGGATCCAGTTGCGGGTCGCCATCAGGGTTCGTCCTTGTAGATCCCCACGCTCAGGGGTTCGCCGGCCGCCAGGCGGGCGCGATACATGCCCGAGGTGTTGTAGCTCCAGGCCATCTGACCGTCGGGCGCCACGGCGATCACGCCGCCGTCGCCGCCCAGCGCGGTGAGTTTGTCCTGAATCACCTCATCGGCCGCGGCCTGCAGGGAGAGCCCCTTGTGCTCCACCAGGGCGCAGACCTCGCGGGCCACGGTCAGGCGGATGAAGTATTCGCCGGTCCCGGTGGCCGAGACCGCGCAGGAGGTGTCGGAGGCGTAGTTGCCGGCGCCGATGATCGGGCTGTCGCCCACCCGGCCCCAGCGCTTGCCCGTCGTGCCGCCGGTCGAGGTGCCGGCCGCCACATGGCCCGCCTGGTCCAGCGCCACGACGCCGACCGTGCCGTACTTGCCCTCGTCATGGGCCAGGCCCGCGGCCTCGTCGGGGGCGACCGCGCCCTCTGGCCGGGCGGGCAGCGGCAGGTTGTTTTCGGTGAGGAACCGCTCCAGGGAGCGCCAGCGACGCTCGGTGTAGAAATAGGCGGGCGCCACCTGCTCCAGGCCGGCTTCGCGCGAAAAGGTGTCGGCGCCTGAACCCATCAGCATGACGTGCGGGGACTGTTCCATCACCGCCCGCGCCAGCGAGATCGGGTGGCGGGTGCGGGTGACGCCGGCCACCGCCCCGGCCTTCAGCGTCGCGCCGTCCATGATCGAGGCGTCGAGCTCATTGCGGCCCTCTGCGGTGAAGACCGCCCCGCGCCCCGAATTGAACAGGGGATCGTCCTCCAGCAGACCGATGGCCGTCTCGATGGCGTCGAGCGCCGAACCGCCGCGCGCGAGCACCTCGCCGCCGGCTTCGGTCACCCGGCTCATGGCGGCGCGATAGGCGGCCTCCTGTTCAGGGGTCAGGTCTGCGCGCTCGATCACCCCGGCGCCCCCATGAACCACGATCGCCCATTTCGGCTGCGCCATCGCATTCCCCGCCATCAGGCCCGCCAGCACCAAAGCCAGACCGACTATCCGCATACTCAAACGTCCCTAGTCCTTCTTCGGCAGTACGCCCCGGCGGATCTGGTCGAGCTCGATGGACTCAAACAGCGCCTTGAAGTTGCCCTCGCCGAACCCTTCGTTGCCCTTGCGCTGGATCATCTCGAAGAAGATCGGTCCGACCATGTTCTCCGTGAAGATCTGCAGCAGCAGACCTTGGCCCTGCGTCGGGGCGCCGTCCACTAGGATACGGTCGGCCCGCAGGCGCTGCAGGTTCTCCCCGTGGCCGGGGACGCGGGCGTCGAGCTGGTCGTAATAGGTCTCCGGCGTGTCCTGGAACCGGACCCCACGCTCACGCATGGTCTCGACGGCGGCGTAGATGTCGTCGGTTCCCAGCGCCAGGTGCTGGATGCCCTCGCCCTTGTAGTCCTTGAGGAACTCCTCGATCTGGGAGTGGTCATCCCGGCTCTCGTTGAGCGGAATGCGGATCTTGCCGCAGGGGCTGGTCATGGCCTTGGACAACAGGCCGGTCTGGGCGCCCTCGATGTCGAAATAGCGGATCTCGCGGAAGTTGAAGATCCGCTCATAGAAGTCCGCCCACTTGGCCATGTTGCCGCGAAACACATTGTGGGTCAGGTGGTCGAGATAGGTCAGGCCGACCCCGCGCTCGGCCTCCAGTTCGGTCGCGCCGGGGATGGGGACGAAGTCCACGTCATAGATTTCCTGGGCCCCGTAGCGGTCCACCAAATAGAGGTTCGAGCCGCCGATCCCCTCGATGGCCGGAATGTTCAGTTCCATGGGGCCCACCGGCCCCTGAACCGGAGTGGCGCCGCGCTCGACCGCCAGGGCCAGGGCCTTGGCCGCGTCACGCACACGGAAGGCCATGGCGTTGGCCGAGGGACCGTGCACCTCACGGAAGTCGGCCGGCTGACCCGAGGGCTCCATGTTGAGCAGGAAGTTGATATCGCCCTGCCGGTAGCGGACCACATGCTTGGACCGGTGCCGCGAAACCGGGGTGAATCCCATCAGCTCGAACAGGCCGCCCAGCCGCTCAGGCTCGGGCGAGGTGAACTCGACAAATTCGAAGCCGTCGGTGCCCAGCGGGTTCTCAAACAGGTCGGTGGTCGCCGTCGGCCCGGGCGCAAGCGCAGTCATGGAAGTCTCCTGCCAGCGAGATAGTATCAAACGCAACTATCTACCCCGTAGCGGCGAGAGACAAGCCACCGTGTCCCTGCTAGCAACGGGGCGACGGGCGTTCGCCAGCCCAGCTTGCGCTTTCTTCAGTCCCCCGTGGCGTACAGGCCGAATATGCAGTTCAATCGGACTCCATGATCAAAGGTCTCGACCCGATCCTTCATCGCTGGCGGCTTTCGGCCCTGGTCGCGTCGGCCGGCATGCTGGCCATCGCCCATGGATTCCAGACCTTTGGCGAGCTCGCCCCCTGCGCCCTGTGCCTGCGCCAGCGGGAGGTCTACTGGGTGGCCGTCGCGCTCGCCCTGGCCGGCATGATCCTCACCCGGCTGCAGGGGGGCGCAAGGTTCCGCCCCGCCTTCAATCTGGGCCTGGCCGTGGTCTTTGCGGTGGGATTTGGCGTCGCGGCCTATCACGCCGGCGCAGAGTGGAAGTGGTGGCCCGGTCCCTCGACCTGCGCCTCGACCGGCGGGGCGGTCAGCCTTGAGGCCTTGTCGGGCCTGCTGGAAGGCGCCGCGGTCCGCGCCCCGGCCTGTGACCAGGCGCCCTGGGTGTTTGTCGGCCTGTCCATGGCCGGCTGGAACGCCTTGATCTCCCTGGCCCTGGCGGCGCTGAGCCTGGCGGCGGCGCTCTATGAGAGAGGCAAGCGATGAGCGACAAGCCCATTCCCGCCCGTCCTGGGGCCGGAACCCTTGAAGCCCGGCTGGCGGAAATCCTGCGGGTGGATCACGCCGGCGAGCTGGAGATCGGAAGAGCACACGTCTGAACTCCAGTCACGTCGTAATCTCGTATGCCGTCTTCTGCTTGAGAAAAAAAAAAGAAACAAGTGCAGCCCATGTAGACTGCGAG
>CALEOQ010000270.1 GCA_937910255.1 uncultured Caulobacteraceae bacterium
GGTTCTTTGTTTATTGACAACAGTTAATTTCCACCACTATCTTCTTACCCTCAATTATGCAACCAAAAAAACAACTTTCATTAAAACGTGATCTAGGTCCCATTTCAGGCTATGCAACCATTATTGGAATATTGGTTGGTGCTGGAATCTTTCGTGTGACTGGCGAAGCGGGAGCTGTTGCAGGATCTGCTGTTCCCTTTGCGTATCTTCTTTTTGCACCAATCGTATTATCCACAGCAATTGCATATAGTAGCCATGCGAAGAAGCCGACTAAAAGTATTTTTCGGATAAACGGGGCTAAGATATTCTGTGTTTCATCAATCGCCCACATGATTGCGGACAGGACGATACTGATTACTACGAGTGTAGCGAGTACAGACTGAACGTTGCCGGAGATCGCGCCGAACCCCGCGCCAACCTGTCCCGTGAAGGCGGATATGAATTGGTCAAGCGCGGCGGCGTCGGCAGTGGCCACGGTTCAACTCGTCATCATGGCGGCTCGCGGCCGCACCCGAGCCGCGTTGGCCCAAAATAAAATTGGGCCCAGCGTCCGCACGCCAGCACGCATGTTGGCGACTACGGTCATTTGAATTCCGACGTATCTGGTAACCGGCTGCCCTTCTTCTTGAAGTACAGCGGTGAGCATGGGTCATTGGTGTCGCGGTTGTTTATGTCCGGACACTTTGGCTTCGCAGGCTTTTCAGCGACGGGCTGAGCCGTTTCGGTTGGAGCAGGGCCACAGCCGGCAAGCACGCAGGCGGCCGCGAGGCTGCCGAGGATTGTGATGACTCTCATTTGAAATCCGAGATGTTAGGCAGCTGGCTGCCTTTCTTTTGAAAGGTCGTCGCGCGCTGGGTTACGGCGGCGGCGGCCACCGAGCCCGCCTGCTGCTGCGCTAGGATCGTTTCCTGGGTCCGGGCCTGCGCAATCAGGATCGTCTGCAGGCCCTGTAGTTGGCCGCTCAGGGCTGCGAGAAGCTGGTTCGTGGCCTGGATCGCCGCCGTCTGACCGGCGGCGCTTTGAGAAGCAGCGACCGCGCTGGTCACCGCGTTGGCGGTCGTTGGCTGCGAACGGACCAGCTGGTTCTGAACCGCCATCGAGTCCTGCAAGGTAAGACGGCTGTTGTCCTGCCAGCTGCCATAGCGCTGCAGGATCTGCTGCAGGCTGTTGCCCGTCATGCTCGACGGATAGAGCTGCTGAAATTGCTGACCGATATTCTGACCATTGTACCCGATCGCCTGCGCTTGCTGGAGCAGCTGGGTGGCCTGCTGGCTGATCTGCGCCAGCGGCTGGGTGACGTCGGTCCCAAGCTTCTGAAGCATGGCCACCTGATTGGTGAGCTGGTCCTGCAGCTGCTGGATTTGCCGCAGGCTGTTGCTCACCTGAGAGACCATCTGAGCGATTGCGGCCGGGTCGTTGACGACGACTCCCGGGAAGATCTGCGCCCGGGCCGGCGGCGGCGCGACCACCGAAGCGGGGAGCGCGAGAAGGGCGACGGCCGCGGCCGTCGTAAGAAGCCTACGCATGTGGAAACTCCCGATGACGCGGAAATGACTCCGGCGGCCAGAGATCGGCCGCCTCGGCGCGGACGAAGAGCGGCTCGGACGCGGCGCGGAACAGGACCGCCACCCCGAACAGGACGAAGCCCGCGACCAGGACGAAGAAGTTGTGGTGAAGGGTGGTGGTGAACACCGCGAGGAAGCCCGGCGCAGCCAGGCCCAGGAACAACAAGCGACGGCGACGGAGCGTCAGTAGCCAGGCCGCAGGGAACCGGCGGGTGACGGCGGTCATGAGGGCAAGCTCGCGCGCGCTGAGCGGCCGAGCCTCCGTCAAGGTCGGAGCGTCCTTAGGGGCCGCGTCGTCAATCATGCGACCCTCGCGGTCGACGGGGTCGACGATTCGTCGAGGTAGGACGCAACCTCGGTCAGGCCCTGGGCGGCGTAGAACCGTGCGGCGAAGCTCCCACGATCCCCCTGAAGCGCCGCCATGATCGTCTGCTGATCACCTGGCGAAGACGCGCCGACGGCCGCCAGGGCGATGGGGCCCAAGCCAAGCTCGAAGAGGCGATTTCCCGCTGTCGACTGGTAGTAGTATTCGCGCTTCGGCGTGGCGCTGGCGATGATGCGGATCTGCTGGGCGTTGAGGCCGAAGCCGGAATACAGATCGGCGATCTGGGGCGTAGGCGCATCCGGGTTCGGCAGGAAAATCCGGGTCGGGCAGCTTTCGATCAGGGCCGGGGCGATCGAGGACCTCGCGACATCGGCGAGGCTCTGGGTCGCGAAGACGACGGCGACATTGTATTTGCGCAGCGTCTTCAGCCACTCGCGGATTTTCGCCGCGAACGCCCCCTGATCCAGGAACAGCCAGGCCTCATCGAGCACCAGCAAGGTCGGGCGGCCGTCGAACCGGCGCTCCAAGGTCCGGAAGATGTAGGTGAGCACCGGCGCCAGGGCCGCCCGGTTGGTCATCAACTCGGCCATCTCGAACGTCTGCCAGACCGCCGCTTGCAGGCTGTTTTGGTGCGCGTCGAGCAAATGACCGTGCGGACCGCTCAGGGTGTAAGGCGACAGAGCGGACTTCACAGCCTGGTCCTGGACGGTGGCGGCCAGCAGGGTGAGGGTGCGTTGCTCGCGCGGGCCCGCGGCGAGGTTGCGAAGCCCGCTCCAGATCTCTTCCTTGACCTGCGGGACGATCGGCACGCCCTCGGCGGCTACGAGGTCCTCCACCCATTCCTGGGCCCAGGCGCGATCCTCGGGGCCGTCAATGTCGGCGAGCGGCTGAGGCAAGTTCACTGGCGTCGCCGCCGAGGAAGAAGAACTGACCGCCGGCGAGCAGGGTCGCGGCCCGCGAGCTGGCGCCCTTGTCGAAGAAGAACACCTGCGCCTCGGGATAGCGCAGCCATTGCATCGCGATGGTGTTGAGCAGCACCGATTTCCCGGAGCCGGTCGGTCCGACCACCATGGTATGGCCGACGTCGCCCTGGTGCAGATCGAACCGGAACGGCGTCGTGCCGGCCGTCCGCGCGAACATCAGTGGCGGCTGCGCTCCCTTGTGGCCACGCTTGAGGCACTCTTCGGTCAGGTGGGTGTTGCGGGTCGGCCCAGGCCAGATCGCCGACATCGGCATCATGTCGCAAAGGTTCAGGGACGACACGAGCGGTCGGCGCAGGTCCGCGTAGGCTTGGCCTGGAAGGCTGCCGATCCAGGCCTCCACGGCGTTGACGTCTTCAACCTTGCAGACGAACCCGGCGCGGTTGATGGCCCCCTCGACTTCGCGGACGCGGTCGGCGAGGCGATCTGCATCCTCATCCATCATGGTGACGGTAGGGGTGAAGTAGCCGATCGAGGCGAAGTCGCCGCCAAGGATCGCCAGGGCCGCGTCGGCGTCGGCCGACTTGGCCGCTGCGTCGGGGTCCTCCAGAAGAGAGGGCTCTCGGGTGATCGCCTCCTTCAGCAAGGCCATCACGCCTTTGCGCTTTGCGAACCAGCGCTTGCGCACCGTGGTCACCGCCCGCCGCGCGTCTTCCTTGTCGAGCGGGAGGTAACGGCAGACCCAGCGATAGCTGATGCCGAGCTCGTTCAGGCGATCCAGCAGGCCGGGGGACGAGGTGGTCGGATAGGCGCGCACCGAGATCGTCCGGATGTAGCGCTTGCCGAGACGAGGGAAGAGCCCGCCCTGGAAGTCGTCATCGGTCAGGAAGGCGTCCAGATAGGCGGGCGTATCGGGCGCACGCACGTAGTGGCGCTTCGTCGAGATGCAGCCGTGCAGATAGGTCAGGGTCTCGTCGTCGCTGAGCTCGCGGACCTCCGGCATGATGGCGGTCAGGATGTCGGCGATCTGGCGAACCGTGCCCTGAAAGTCGTTCAGCGCCGCACGATACATGCCCGCCGCGCCGCGACCGGACGGGGCGTTTTCGAGCAACAGGCTCTCGGCCGTGCTGATCGCCTCCTCCGGCGGCAAATAGGTGAAGGTCAGGAAGTAGCGGCTCTCGAAATGCCGCTCCTCGGATTCAAAGGCGTCCCGCCGCTCATTGTCGATGAGGTCCGAGACCGGGTCAGGGAAGGTGCTGGACGGGTAGTCCTGGGACGCGGCGCGAAGCGCCTCGATGTGCAGGCACCAGCGTGAACCGAGCCGGCGCAGCGCATTGTTGAGCTGGGCCCGCACCGCGACCAGGCCCGCCTCGGTGGAGCTGGCGAGGTCGGGGCCGCGGAACGCGAGCGTCTTTTGGAAGCTGCCGTCCTTGTTGAGCAGGAGGCCCGGCCCGATCAGCGCCACCCACGGGAGGTGATCGAAGAGGCGGTCGGCTTTAGGACGGTATTCACGCAGGTACAACATCGGGGCCTCGAGGCCTTGCGGTCAGCAGACCTGCGCCCATCGCCGAGGTGGCGACTGCGGACGCGGGCGGAAGAACGGGGAGGGGAGATTGGCCATCAGGCGTCCAGATACGGTCGCTGGCGGATGTGCCGGCCGAGGGCGTCGAAGAAGTAGGGGTCGCGCTTGTTCAGCCAGTAGCAGACGGCGTGGATCGTAAGGCCGAGCGGCACGCCGATCAGCGGAACTTGCAGGCCGAGCGCCAGAACGGCCGTAAGTGTACCGTTGAGGACCGCAATCATGCGCGGCACACCGGCGATGGTCACTGGCTCGGCCAGAGAGCTGTGGAAGCCGATCTCGAACCCGTCCACGAGCGAGGTCATCAGAAAGCCGCTCCGGCGGTCATGTTGAAGAACGACGTGATGAAGGTCGTCGCGGTGAAGGCGATGGCCAGGCCGAAGACGATGCCGATGCCTCGCCGCAGGACCGAGCCGCCCTCGGAAAACGCGAAGCCCAGACCGGTCAGGACGATGGCGATGATACCCACCGCCTTGGCCACCGGCCCGGACAGCGACTGCATGATGGTCTCGAGTGGCGTCTCCCAGGGCATGGCGGTGCCGCCGCCCGCGGCCCAGGCCGGACCGGCGACCAACATCGCGATACCGGCGACCATGACCGCCGTTCGTAGATTGCGGCGGCCCTCGGCCGCGGTGAATGGAGTGAAGCCCATCGTCGAGCGCTTTCCTGAGGCGTTGCCCCGAACATCTCGGGCTACCCAGGATTGAGTCGCAAAGAAGCGCGGGTCAAGTGCTCTTGGAGATATAAAAGCCCTTCACGTGCTTTTTTATGCATGAACGCCCACTGCAAAGCTTGAGACAGCGGGCTAAGAGCGGCGCCAGATTGCTCCGGCGCAGCAGAAAACCGGTTGTCCGAAGACATTATGACGGAAACGGGGCAAACATCCGCATCAAACGCCAACGAATGCTCCTAAGCTGAACCATTTCCCGCCAAAACGCCGCGCTTTTATTATACAGTTAAAGCACGATAACCAGAATCCGAGCGGCGGAGGCCCCAAGTGCTGGCCTTCCTGTAGTTCTTCGCATGGCCAGCACTTTAGATCGCGCTCTCCGGCTGACGGGCAGAGCCGTAAGGACATGCATCTGGGCGCCAAGGCCGAAGAATGAGTTGGTCCCGACCCGGAAGCGTTGGTGAAAATAGAGCTCTTAGTGGGCGTTCCATCGGAAACGCCGGTGGTTCTCCACGCCGCGGCGTGGCCGAATACGATTCAAAGAGTTACGTGATTTTCGAGCAAGGCGGGCAGGCGGCGCAGACGCCCCGCGCTTCGATCACCACGTGATCAAGACGAAAGGCCAGCCTTTGCGCGATCACCTCGAGGGGCTCTCTCATGCCGAGGTCCAACTCATCCGCGCGACCGCAGACATCGCAGATCAGGAAGCTCGCGGTGTGCGGGGCGGCGTCGGGCCGTGGGCAGGCGATGAAGGCGTTGGCCGTCTTGACCTTGTGCACAAGGCCAAGGCCGATGAGGAAGTCGAGGGCTCGATAGACCGTCGGCGGCTTGGTCGACCGACGACCTGGACCGTAGGAGGCGACGAGATCATAGGCCTTCACCGGTCTGCCGGCCTCCACGAGCAGTTCGAAGGTTCGGCGGCGGGGCTCGGTCCAACGCTCTCCCGCCGCCGCGCATCTCGCCTCCGCGCGCACCAATGCGGACCCGGACGACTTAGTCCGCAGAGCCTCGAGGCTGGTCTCGCCAGGGCGGGAGGACGCGAGCGAGGTCATGATCTGACCGTGGAGTCGGCCGGTCCATGATCGCCGAGACAATGCCCATGGTCGCTGAGGCTTTCGATCACGCGGCATTCGCCGGCGGGACCGTCGCACCCGGCAGACACCATGCGGCTCAATTCCGTTCGCAGCGACGCCAACAGGCTGAGCTTTTCCTCGACGGCCGCCAACTGTTGTTGCGCGAGACGGTTGGCGTCGCCGCAGGCCTGTTCGGGATGATCCGCCAGATTCAACAACGTCCGGATGGCGTCGACCGGGAAGCCAAGTTGCCGGGCGTGTTTGATGAAGGCCAGCCGGGCGACGGCCTCAGGCTCGTAGACCCTCCGATCGCTCGCCGTGCGGCGCGGCGCGGGCATCAGCCCGATCTGCTCGTAGAAGCGGATGGTCGGCGGCTTCACGTCAGCCAAGCTGGCGAGTTCTCCGATGGAATGGGACGGCATCTGAACTCTCGAAAAAAAAAGCGCTTGATCCTCTAGCCACTTGAAGATGGATCCTGGGTCCATGTCCAGTTGCTCCAGCGCCTCGGCCCAGGCCCCAGCCGCTTCATCAGGCTGCGGATGTGGCCACCCGGTCGTGTTCGACGGGGCGACAAGGGGCTACAAGCGCATCCTCGCGGCCGTGATCGCCATCAACGTGGTCGGCTTTGCCGTCGTCGCGGTCGGCAGCCTGTGGGCGGGTTCCGCCTCCCTGGCCGCCAACACCCTGGATTTCGCGGCTGACGCGGCGACCTACGCGCTCAGCCTCTGGGCGATCGGCAGGAGCGCCGAGGTCCGCGCCGGTGCGGCGCTGTTCAAGAGATCGGAAGAGCGTCGTGTAGGGAAAGAGTGTAGATCTCGGTGGTCGCCGTATCCTTAAAAAAAAAACAAAAGAACTAGGTCGGCACACGACCTGACGTTGGAATCTATCGCACTACTCCACATCGTGCCAATCTACCAAGCGGCGTTCACGTCTTCACGCGCGCATTCCTAGCC
>CALEOQ010000271.1 GCA_937910255.1 uncultured Caulobacteraceae bacterium
CCTCTTCGCAGCTGTCTGCTATTCTATCTTTTTCGCGCCTTGTCTTTTTTTTTTTTTTTTTCAAGCAGAAGACGGCATACGAGATTACGACGTGACTGGAGTTCAGACGTGTGCTCTTCCGATCTGTCCCCCGACAGGACGGCGGGGTCCAGCTCGGCGGCGATCTCGGCGTCGGGCGCGACCGTAAAGGTCTGCCGAAGGCCGGCGAAGATGATGTCCAGCTCCTCGACGCTCAGCATATTGGGCGAGCCGCCGCCCAGGTGAATGTCGCCCACCGTCAGTCGCGTCGGCAAGGCCTGCGCCAGGGTGGCGAGCTCGCGCATCAACAGGGTGACATAGTCGCCGATCGGCTCGCGCCGGGTCACCGCCCGGGTGTTGCAGCCACAGTACCAGCACAGCCGTGCGCAGAACGGGATGTGCATATAGACCGACACCGGGTCGCCCGGCGGCAGGGCGGCGAGCCAGCCGCGATAGGTCGCCTCATCCACCTCAGGCGTGAACTGCACCGCGGTGGGATAGCTGGTGTAGCGGGGGGCGCGGCCGTCGTACCTGGCGATCAGATGGGCGTCGGCAGGGGCGTGGGGGTTGTAGAGCACGGTCATGGGGATGAGCCTGCTGAAGGACCGCCGCCCGGGCCCTGACCCAGGTCAAAGGCGGCGCCGGCGTGAGGGAAAAGAGGAGCCCACCCTGGGAAGGGCGGGCTCCAGGCGACAGACGGTGGAAGAAGATCGCCGGCGCGGCTCTGCGGGGTCCCGATATCGTACGGGGGCAGGGGGATAGCCGCGCCGGCGGGCGCTGAAGCTGGAGGCCGGGGCCGAGGCGAGGGTCGTCCGGTCCACAGGCTCCTATCTCGACGAACCGTTCGGCGGCCTGGGCTGAGCCGCAGAACGGGGATCTATTCGGCGAGACGTTCCAGCGCGTCCCAACGCTTCACGCGGAAGCGACGGCAGCCGTCGAACTCGACCACCGAGGCGCCCTGGAGCTGGGTCAGCATCCGCGAGACGGTTTCGATGGTCAGTCCGAGATAGTCGGCCATGTCCTGGCGGCCCATGGGCAGGGAGATCTGCTCGCCCCCCTCACGCTCGGCCAGGTCCATGAGGAAGGAGGCGACCTTTTCGCAGGCGGTCTTGCGGCCCAGCACCAGGAGATGCTCCTGGGTGCGCTCCAGCTCGCGGCGGGTGGCCTCCCAGATGGCGCGGTCCACGGCCTCGTCGCCGGCGAAGGCCTTGAGCGCGCTGCGCTTGACCACCAGCAGGAGACTGTCGCTGAGCGCCTCGGCGGAAAACCGGTGGATCTCGCCGGTCTCCAGCCCCACCAGATCGCCTGGATAGTAGAAGCTGCCCACCTGCCGGCGCCCATCGCTCAGCAGGCGCGTGGTGCGCACCGCGCCGGAGACGACAAGATAGGTCAGGTCGGCCTCCTCATCCTGGCAGAAGATCTCTTCGTCCTTGGCGAAGTTCATCCTCAGGCCCAGCCGCTCCATCACTTCAGACAGAGCGGTGATGCCGACGGGGGCGGAGGGCGCGTAGGCGAGGGTCATGGCGGGGTTCCTTGAGCCGTTGACCCATAGTCGCGCCGGACCCCGCTTCGTGAAATCTGGGGGCTTCACCTAAGTAGTCCTACGGAGGCCCGCCTTGACCCTGGTCAAGGCCAGAGGCTGCGCCAGAGCGAAGGTGGGCGCAGGGAGACGCCCATGACCGCCAAAGCCAAGACGCCGCGCCATATCCTCCTGATCAACGGCCATCCCGACCCCCGGCCGGACCGCCTCTGTTCGGCCCTGGCTGGTGCCTATGGCGAGGGGGCGAGCGCCGCCGGCCACACGGTCCGGCGGGTGGATGTCGGCGCGCTGGATCTGGCGCCGATCAGCTCTCAGGCTGACTTCATGGCCGAGGCGAGCCCCGTCGTCGCCGAGCTGCAGCAGGCCCTGCGCGACTGCGACCACCTGGTGCTGATCTATCCGCTCTGGCTTGGCGCGCCGCCGGCCGCTTTCAAGGCGTTTCTGGAGCAGGTGTTCCGCTATGGGGTGGCGCTGTCGGCGCCCGGGACCGGGAAGGGCCTGAAGGGCTTGCTGGCCGGCCGGTCCGCGCGGGTCATCGTCACCATGGGCATGCCGGCCTTCGTCTTCCGACTGGTCTTCTTCGCCCACGGGCTGAAGTGCGTGAGCCGGGGCGTCCTTTGGGTTTCCGGCTTTGGGCCCATCCGGGAGACGGCATTCGGACCGGCCGAGGGCCGCGATCCTCGCCAAAGGCTGCAGTGGCTGGCGCGAATGCGCCGCCTAGGCGCGGCTGCAGCCTAATCGAGCGGCAGGGGGAGGATTTCGTGGATGCGCGCCAGGAGGAGGTCGCCCAGGAGCGGCTTTTCCACCAGCGCGGCCTGGAGGCGGGCCGCCTGTTCGCGCACGCTGGCCTTCGGATGGCTGGTGATCAGGATCGCCGGCAGGGCCACGCCCCGCGCGCGCAGGGTTTCCAGGGCGTCCAGGCCCGTGCCGGTCTCCAACCGATAGTCCAGGACGAGGCAGGCGTCATGATCGGGCAGGGTCTGCGCCGTCAGCTGGTCGCCGGTCTCGCAGGACAGGACCTGATAGCCGTCGATCTCCAGGGAAAAGGTCAGGGCCTGGCGCAGGGCCGCATCGTCGTCCAACAGGATGACCATAGGGGCTGTAGGGCTGACGGCGGGCATGATGGACGTGAACCAGTTGGGCGAGGCGCCGATTCATCTCGGTTCGACGCCTCGCTTGCCTTGATTCATCGCAAGGACGCCTCAGGGGCGGACCAGCAGCACCATGCGGATCAGCTCCGACAGGCCGCGCGCGCCGGTCTTGGACATGACATTGGCGCGATAGACCTCGACCGTGCGCGGGCTGATGCCCAGCTCATGGGCGATCACCTTGTTCAGCTTGCCGTCCACAACGCCCGCCAGCACCTCATGCTCGCGCGGGGAAAGGCTGTCGAGAATCGCCCGAATCCGCTCTCGCTCGGGGTCCTGGCTTTCGCCAGCCCCAATCTCCTGGGCCGAACGGATGGCCGAGAGCAGGCTTTCGTCGTCGAAGGGCTTTTCCAGGAAATCGACGACGCCCGCCTTCATCGCCTCCACGGCCAGGGGGACATCGCCGTGGCCGGTGATCATGATCACCGGATGAGGCGCGCCTCTGGCCTTCAGCCGCCGCACAAGCTCCAGGCCGGTCATCTCGGGCATCCGGATGTCGGTGACGATCACGCCGGCCGGCGCGCTATCGAGCGCCTCAAGAAACTGCAGCGCCGAGTCGTAGGTCACGGGGCTGAGGCCGGCGGTGTCCAACAGGAAGGCCAGGGACTGACGCATGGCCTCGTCGTCGTCGATCACATGCACCACAGACTCAGTCATCGTTCTCCAACTCCTCACGCCGCACTGCGCGAAGGGTGAACCGGAACACCGTGCCACCGTCGGGATTGGGCTCAGCCCAGATCCGCCCCCCGTGCGCCTCCACGATCGTTCGTGAGATCGAGAGGCCCACACCCATACCTTGCGGCTTGGTGGTGACGAAAGGCTGGAAGAGCTGATCGGCCATCGCGTCGGCGATGCCGGGCCCTGTGTCGCTGACGATCACGGCCACCATCTCGTCCTCCGCCGGCCGGGTGGCGACGGTAAGCTCCCGCCGCGGCGAGGCCTCCATGGCGTCGATGGCGTTGCGCATCAGGTTGAGAACCACCTGCTGCACCTGCACCTTGTCGGCGAGGACGAGGTCGAGGGTGTGGTCAAGGTCGAAGCGCAGGCGCACGCCCCGCTCCTTGGCGCCGATCATGGCCAGGGCGCCGGCCTCCTCGAGCAGTTGCGGCAGGTTCTCGATCCGGCGGTCGGCTTCGCCCTTGGAGACGAAGTCCCGCAGGCGCCGGATGATCTGGCCGGCGCGCAGGGCCTGGTCGGCGGCGTTGGAGAGCGCCCCCTTGATCTTGGCGCGGTCGGGCTCGGGCGCGTCCAGCAGGCGCTCGGAGCCCTTCACATAGTTGGCGATGGCCGAGAGCGGCTGGTTCAGCTCATGGGCCAGCGCCGAGGCCATTTCGCCCAGGGCCGTGAGGCGCGAGACATGCACCAGTTCGGACTGCAGGTCCTGCACCCGCCGCTCGGTGCTCTGGTGTTCGGTGAGATCGCGGACAAAGCCGGTGAAGAAGCGGTTGCCGCCGGTCTCCATCTCACCCACGGCCAGCTCCATGGGGAAGGTCGAGCCATCCTTGCGTTCGCCCACCACCACCCGGCCAATGCCAATGATACGCCGCTCGCCGGTCTGCATGTAGCGCCCGAGATAGGCGTCGTGCTGCTCGCGATAGGGGCTGGGCATCAGGGCCGAGACGTTGCGCCCGATGGCCTCGTCGGCCCGCCATCCGAACAGCCGCTCGGCCGCCACGCTGAAGGCGCCCATGACGCCCTGATGATCGATGACGATCATGGCGTCGGGCACCGTCTCCAGAATGGAGCGCAGCCGCGCCTCGCTCTCGGCCAGATGCATGATCGCCGCGCCGCCTTGGGCGGTTCGGCGCTGATGGATGTGGCCGGCCACGCCGATACATAGCCCAGCGATCAGATAGAGGGCGCTCTCCAGGAGGTTGCCGGGATCGGCGAACAGGCGTGCGCCGCTCAGGCCCGCGACGATCGCCAGGCCGCCGAGGGTGGCCAGACTGGCTGCGCTGAAGCCCCCGGCGAGCCCCCCGACGACGGCCGCGGGCAGGAAGATCAGATAGAGGGTTCGATCCTGCGTCAGGGGCTGGGCGAGCAGATAGGCCGCCGCCGAGACCGCCAGGGCGCCCGCCGTCCAGGCATAGGCTTGCCAGGCCGCTTTGCCGTGCTGACGTTCCTGGATGAACCAAGGCATGAGGAGATGCGGTAGAAGGGCGGCCAGGCCTTGGCAAGCCGCACGTGGCGCCGCGCTCATCTGTTTGGGCTGCAGGAAAGAGGGCCGTTCATGACGCTATCACCGGTCCTGCAGTTCCTGATCGCGGCGACGCTCATCGAGCTGACGCCTGGACCGAACATGGGGTACCTGGCCCTGGTCTCGGCCCGCCGCGGCCTGGGGGCGGGGCTGCTGACGGTGGTCGGGGTGACCCTGGGCCTTGCGGCGCATCTGATCGCCGCCGCCGTCGGCCTGTCGCAAATGGCCGTCGGCCAGCCGGTGCTTTACCAGGCCCTGAGATGGGGCGGGGTGGCCTATCTTCTCTGGCTGGCCTTCGACGCCTGGCGCAGCCGGACGACGCCGACTGAGCTCGATCACGCCGGCCAGGGCGATTGGCGCGACGTCCGTCGCGGCTTCCTGACCAATGTCCTCAATCCCAAGGCCCTGATCTTCTATCTGACGGTGATCCCGAGCTTTGTTCCAGCCGATGCCACCAGTGGGCCGCGGGCCGTCCTGACCCTCGGCGTCCTTCACCTGGCGGTGTCGGTGGCCGTCCACCTCGGCCTGGTCGCCCTGGGGGCCAGGGCCTATGGCTGGGTCGCCCAGGCTGGCCGCGTGCGCCGGGTGCAGGGCGCCTTCGCCATCGGCCTTGTGGCCGTGGCGGCCTGGGTGGCCTGGAGCACGCGCGGCGCCTGAGACGGCCTCAATGCTTGCGCATGTTGGACCAGGTGCTGACGCCCAGCAGGGTCACGCCAAAGGCGCCAAAGGTGGCCAGGACCAGGGCCAGGTAGAAATCGTGGACAGTCATGGAGTGCTCCTCTCGTCTTGCGACGGAGAAGATTGGCCCAGCGTGCTCGTCCGAACATTCCGGTCCGGCGCCTAGGTAGCATTACGGAGGCGCGCGCAGGGCCAGAGGCTGGCTAGGATCGGGCCAGCGAGAGGTACGCCATGCGCCATGTCTTGACCGTTCTGACCCTGACGGCGGCGCTGAGCGCCTGCGCCACAGGTGAGGGGCCGCCGCCGGCGTCCCTCAGCCCCGCCGCAGAGCGCGGCCAGCAGTTCGTCCTGCGGGCCTGCGCGGGCTGTCATGCGGTGGCCGGCCGTGAGGCCAGCCCCAACGCCGTGGCGCCGGCCTTCGCCAGCATCCGCATGCGCCACACCGCGATCGGACTGGAACGGAGCCTGGCGCAGATCGCCCGGCAAGGCCACGGCGAGATGCCGCCCATCTACATGACCAACGCCGAGATGAGCGACATCGTCGCCTATATCGAATCCCTGGCCCCCGTGGCCACGGCGCCTTGGACCACCGAGAGCCCGCAGTACACGGCCCTTAGGCCCTAGAGGATCCGGCGGCTCCAGCCCCCATAGCGCCCGGTGATCGGCCCGCGCGGGACGGCCAGGGCGATCAGGGCCAGGCCGCAGATCAAGCTGGCGATGGTCTGGGCGTTGGAGGTGTCGAAGGTGAAGGGCGTCACCAGCAGGGCGACGCCTAGCAGGGGCAGGGCCAGGCGGGCGGTGCGCGTCACTTCGGCGGCGGCGACGGCCACGGTGGTCACCACAAGGGCGCCGATCAGGTGGTCGGCGTCGGCCATGCCGCCCGCTGCGTCCAGGGTCAGGCGCGTGAACATCAGCCAGACGCCGATCAGGCTCGCCAGGGCGAGGTTCCAGGGCAGGCTCACGCCCCCCTGGACCATGTCCTTGGCGATCGCGCCGAAGGGCCGGGCCAGTTCGTCGACCGCAGGCTCATTGGGACCCTCATCGGTGTCGCCGCGGAGCAGCGTGCGCAGGATCGAATGGCCGGCCCGCTTGCGCCGCGCCAGAAACTGCAGGCTCGCGATCAGTTCGTCCATCGCATAGGGGACCTGCAGCAACATGGCCGCAGCCCCGATCAGGCACAGGGTGCACCAGGTGCCGATGACGATCGGCTGGATGATGATGAAGCCGATGGAGACCACGCCCAGGGGCACGATCATCAGGCCAAAGGCGATGACCAGCCAGGGCATGGTGCGCCAGCGCCGCCGCGACCCGATGATCCCGGTGACGATCTCCAGGGCATAGACCAGGGCGCCGATGGCGGCGTCGGGGATCGGCCAGGCCTCGGACACCGCCGAGGTGATGATCTCTTCGGTGCCGTTCTTCGGGTCAGGGCCGCCGGCGAAGAAGGGCTCCCAGACCGAACCGATGTGGCCGAGCTGGTAGGCGGCGAGCGACAGGGAGAAGAACAGCCCAAACAGCGCCAGGGCGATAATCGGCAACCTCTGGACCCAGTCCGAGGGATTATAGCTCCAGCCCGGCGGCGTGGTGGGGCCATCGAGCTCGGCCACCGGTGAGACCCCCGGATCGGGGCGCAGTCCAAGCGCAAAACCCATCGCCAGCCCCCCGGCCAGCAGGGCGTTGAGGAAGGCGCCGCCGGACGGCGTCCAGAACAGCATGGGGGCAAAGACGATCCACAGCCCGACGGCGGCGGCGGCGAAGCGCGCCAGCCAGAAGCGCGGGCTGAGCGACAGTCCGCCGAGCACCATCAGGGCGAGGCCGGAAGCCAATTGGCTGACGAGGAACCGGTCGTCGTCGAGGCCGAGAAGGGGCGAAACCGCCACCAGCCAGGCGCCCAGGCCCATATTCACCAGATGCGCCCAGCGATTGGCCCCATAGGCGGCCTGAACCTGGTTCTCGTGAGCCTGCCGCACATCGTCTGGGTCAAGACCTTCGGCCTCGGCGTCGTCGATCCACGGCGGGACCGGGACGCCATTGGCCTCATGCCAGGCCTTCGGGTCGTCCTTCAGCCCCTGGACCAGGGCCGGCAGCACATCGGACAGCCGGTGGCGGGGCGTCCAGCCCAGCCACGACCTCGCCCGGCTGATATCCAGGGCGTAGTGGTCGTCGGCCATCCGCACCATGAACGGGCGGATGAAGGGTTTCTGCCCCTGGTCCAGGGCGTCGGGCACCACCGGCTCGAGCTTTTCCTGCGCCCAGGCGCCGGCGGCGGCGATCGGCTTGGGGGCCTGGAGGGTCGACCAGTCCTCGCCATGGATCAGCTGACCGACCTGATCCTGGATCTGCTGGTAGGAGAGGGCGTCCGGCTCGCCGACGAGGATGGCGGCGTCGGCGGGCAGGTCCCCCCGCCGATCCACCGTCCGGACGAAGGCCTCGACCATGTCGTCCTTATGCAGCATGGACTGCCCGACATCGGTGTCGCCGGAATAGAGATGGCTCTCGAAATCCCGGGCATAGATGCGGGCGATCTGCTGGGACAGGGTCGGGACAGCGCGTTGGGCGTCATACACGCCGGCCAGCCGCAGCAGCACATAGGGAATGTGGCCGTGCGCCTCGGTGATGGCGGCTTCGGCCGCGGCCTTGGACTGAGGATAGATCCAGCGCGGATCGAGCGGTTGCGCCTCGTCGAGCGTCTCGCCGGGGCGAACCGGCGCGTGGACCAGCATGGTGCTGGCATAGACGAACTGTTCGACCTCGAACCCCTGGAGGGCGTCGAGCAAGAGCCGCGTCCCCTGGACGTTCAGCTTCTCGTAGAGCGGATGATCTTCGCCGCTGAAATCGAAATAGGCCGCCAGATGGATGACGCTGGCGAGCCGGCCGCCGAAACGGCTTCGCACCTCGCCCAGCGCCTCTTTGATCGAAGCCTTGTCCGTCAGATCGGCTTCGATCAGAGGAAATGTGTCGCTGTCGCCTTTCAGATCCAGCCCGACGACCTGGTAGGCGGCGGACAAGCCCTCGGCGAGGGCGGCGCCGAGATTGCCAGCGGCCCCCGTCATCAGAACAACGGGTCGGGCGGACGGCGCGGGGTTCTGGGGGGCGTCGGTCATGAGGGCCTAACCCGCCCTGGCCTAGGCGGTTCCGAGCCTCCTCAGGTCAACGGGCTTCGCCCTCGCCAGTGTGGTGCTCGGTGTGGCCATTGGCGGCCTCGGCCTGGGCGAACACCTCTTCCTGACCATCATCAAGGCCCGCGCGCGCGACGCCCTCATCAGCTTCGGCCTGGGCCAGCACCAGACGCAGGGCTTCGGCTTCGCTGTGGGCGTCAACCACCGCGCGGCGCAGAGGCCTGGCCTCGGGTCGCTCGCCCAGTCGAATCTCGATCACCCAGGTCGTCGTCATCCGGGACTCCCTACACCACCTTGCGTCTGAACGGCTGGCGCCCCGCATAGCTCCCCATAGCTACAGCGGCAGCCACGAAAAAGGGCCGGCGCAAGCGCCGACCCTTCTGCGTTCTAACAGTCCGAAGTGGCTTAAGCCGCTTGCAGATTGGCCGCGGACATCTTGCCGTTGCGGGCGTCGCGCTGCATTTCGAAGCCAAGCTTCTGGCCTTCATGCAGCGAGGCCATGCCGGCACGCTCCACGGCTGAAATGTGGACGAAAACGTCGGCGCCGCCGTCATCGGGTTGAATAAAGCCAAAACCTTTTTTGGCCGTTGAACCACTTCACGGTTCCAGTGCTCATGTTGATCCCTTTCCGGGTCTAAATATTCACGCCGCCAAGAGTGGTTGCGAGATCAAATTTTCGGAGAGGGTCGAGGAGTCCAGAAGTCCGTACGTAGTTCGTTCGGTGGATTTTAGGCGAGCCAAAACGATATTCGATCCGGTTTTATCGCATAAAATTGAACGGTTTGGCAAGATTGTTTTCTGATGAGGCCGGACTCATGGAGAAAATACCTGTAGCATGGTAAGACAAACTACATGTTCTGGCCGATTGGCCCTCTTCGCGATTGTCGCCCTGTAGAGGCCAAGGCCGGATCTTTCAGGAGCCATTCATGCGCGAAATCCGGGATCGTACCGTTATCACCGTGGCCCGGCATGACGGACTCTGGGCCGTTGAACATGAGGGCGCTTTCTCCGATCACAGCCTGGACAAGGAAGAAGCCAAGGCGGCCGCAAACAAGCGCGCCCGGGCTTCTCAGGACCAGGGCCGCCCCTGCCTTGTGCGGGTGAGCGGCGAACACGGCTTCTTCGCCGCCCCCTGAGACCCATTGTTCGGTTCGCCGCGGGCCGGAGGTCGCGCTCTAGAGTCCAATCTTGAGCGCGCCTTGCTCCGATAACCGGTTCCCACGTCTCGGAACGCGCCCTAGGGGGCGGGCGACTCGTTCAAGCCTGCGGGCGAGACCGGGCCGCTATGGACTTCCGACGGGGCGCCGCCGGGTTCGCCGTAGGGCGGGGTCTGGCCCTGGCCGGTATTGAGGGGCTCTTCCGGGGCCTGGTCGATGGCGTCGTTCTCGGCGCTCTCATTCTCCATCTCGACCAGACCTTCAGCGCCTTCGCCGGGATAGGTCGGGGCTGCGGCGCCGTCCAGCCGATCGCCGGCCTGTGTCTCGTCGCCCTGGCCACAGGCGGCCAACAGCAGGCCCAGGCTGGCGGCGGCGGCTAGGCCCGCCGCGCTAGCGCGGTTCAGGTTTTTCATATTCCGGTTCTCCCTGTGCATAGCTGGACAATGCGCCCCGCAAGGTGACGGTTCCGCTGGCGCAGCGCCCAGGGCGTGGGCGTCAGGTCCTATGACGTCGCGCATTCGCTGAGCAGCCCTGGCGCAGAAGCTGTGCCACACTAGGCTCCAGACTCAACACTATGCGCCCAGCGCGCCCGCTGAGGAGAGAGCCTATGAGCACGCCATCCCTGACCCACCTGATGACCGGCCGCGCCCGCCTCGGCCTGACTGGCATGGCCGCGGCCCTGCTGGTGGCCGGCTGTGGCCAGCAGGCCGGCGAAACCGAGACCGCCGCGGCGGAGACACCGCCGATCGTTCAAGAGCGGCAGGAGGGCTACAAGGCCCTGGGCTCGTCGTTCAAGCTGATCAATGACCAACTCAAGTCGGGGGCGCCGGACATGGCGCAGATCGCCCCGGCCGCCGATCGCATGAACGCGCTGGCCCAGCAGATTCCCAACTGGTTCCCCGCCGGTTCCGGTCCCCAGGACGGCGTCGAGACCGACGCGCTGGAAACCGTCTGGACCAACCCCGAAGGCTTCTCCGCGGCCCAACAGCGGCTGGTTGAGACCACCGCCGAGCTGCAGCAACTGGCGGCGGCTGGCGACGCGGCTGCGCTGGAGGCCCATGTGAAGGTGGTCGGCGCCAGTTGCGGCGGCTGTCACGACGACTTCCGCGTCGAGCAATAGATATGAGCTCGGATGCGTCTTCGGCGCGGGTGCGGGTCTGGGATCTTCCGACCCGCCTCGTCCACTGGGCCTTGGCGGTCCTCGTCCTGGTCGCCTGGCTGACCGGGGGCGAGCGGATGGATATCCATCGCTATGCCGGATACGGAATTCTCGGCCTGGTGGTCTTCCGGCTGTACTGGGGCGTGGCGGGCGGATCGACGGCCCGGTTCTCGGAGTTCGTCAAAGGCCCAGGCACGGTCCTGGCCTATGTTCGCGGCTGGCGCGCCGCGCCTTCAAGCTTCGGTCACAACCCGCTGGGGGCGCTGAGCGTCCTGCTGCTGGTGATCCTGCTGATCTCCCAGATCGGCCTGGGCCTGTTCGCCGTGGATGTGGATGGTCTGGAGTCGGGCCCCTTGGCCCGGTTCATCACCTTCGAAACCGGCCGGAAAGCTGCAGACCTGCATGAGCTGAACTTCCGCCTGCTGCAGGCCGCCATCGTGCTGCATCTGGTCGCCATCGCCGCCTATGCGCTGTTCAAGCGTCGAAACCTGGTGGGGCCGATGGTGACGGGGCGCGACGCCACCGCGGGGCTTGAGGGCGAGCTGCGTCCGGCGCCCCTGTGGCGGCTGGCGCTTGGGGTGGTGATCGCCGTCTTGGTGGTGGTGCTGATCGCCCGCGCAGGCTAGTCAGCCGCCTCATGATCCTCACCCTATCCTGCGCCGACCGGCCCGGCATTGTGGCCTGCGTGGCGAGCTTCCTATTCGACCGCGGCGGCAACATCATCGACGCCCAGCAGTTCGGCGACGTCGAGACCGACCGCTTCTTCATGCGGGTGGTGTTCGAGGCCGGAGAGACCTCGGCCAAGGCCCTGCGCGAGGCCTTCGCCCCCATCGGCGTCGAGTTCGGCATGAACTGGACCCTGCGTGACCCCAAGGTGCGCCGGAAGGTGATGATCCTCGCCTCCCAGGCCGACCACTGCCTCTCGGACCTGGTCTGGCGCTGGCGTCGGGGCGAACTGCCTATGGACATCTGCGCGGTGGTGTCGAACCACCCCGCCGACACCTATTCCAGCATCGACCTCAGCGGTCTGCCCTTCCACCACCTGCCGGTGAACCGCGACACCAAGCTGGCGCAGGAGGCCGACGTGTGGTCGCTGGTGCAGTCCACCGGCGCCGAACTGGTGGTGCTCGCCCGCTATATGCAGATCCTGTCCGACGGCCTGGCCTCCAAGCTGGAGGGTCGCTGCATCAACATCCACCACTCCTTCCTGCCGGGCTTCAAGGGCGCGCGGCCCTATCACCAGGCCCATGCCCGCGGGGTGAAGGTGATCGGGGCCACCGCCCACTATGTCACCGCCGACCTCGATGAGGGGCCGATCATCGAGCAGGACGTGGAGCGGATCAGCCACCGCGACACCCCCGCCGCCCTGATCCGCAAGGGCCGCGACATTGAGCGCCGGGTGCTGGCCCGGGCGGTGCGCTGGCACCTGGAAGACCGGGTGTTGCTGAACGGCGCCAAGACCGTGGTGTTCACCGACTAAGGGCCGCCTTCAATAGGAGCGGGGCAGACCCAGGACGTGCTCGGCCAGATAGGCCAGGATCAGGTTCGTGGAGATCGGAGCCACCTGATAGAGGCGGGTCTCGCGGAACTTGCGCTCCACATCATACTCCTCGGCGAAGCCGAAGCCGCCGTGGGTCTGGATGCACATGTCGGCCGCCGCCCACGACGCCTCCGAGGCCAGCAGCTTGGCCATGTTGGCCTCTTCGCCGGCCGGTTCGCCGGCCTCATAGCGGGCCGCGGCCTCATAGGTCATCAGCTTGGCGGCGCGCACCTGGGCGTAGGCCCGGGCGATTGGGAACTGGACCCCCTGATTCTGGCCGATCGGCCGGCCAAAGACGACGCGGCTGGTGGCGTAGGCCCGCGCCTTGTCCACGAACCAGCGGCCGTCGCCGATGCATTCGGCGGCGATCAGGATGCGCTCGGCGTTCATGCCGTCGAGGATGTAGCGGAAGCCCTTGCCCTCTTCGCCGATCAGGCAGGAGGCGGGGATCTCCAGATCATCGAAGAAGAGTTCGGTGGTGGCGTGGTTGAACATGGTGCGGATCGGCTTGATCGTCAGGCCGCGCCCCACCGCCTCGCGCATGTCCAGCAGGAAGACCGACAGGCCTTCGGTCTTCTTCGCGGTCTCTTCGCGGGGCGTCGTGCGCGCCAGCAGGACCATCAGGTCGGAATGCTCAGCCCGGCTGATCCACACCTTCTGGCCGTTGATGACGTAGGCATCGCCCCGGCGCACCGCCTGGGTGGTGATGGCGGTGGTGTCGGTGCCGGCGCCGGGCTCGGTGACGCCAAAGGCCTGTAGCCGCACCTCGCCCGTGGCGATCTTCGGCAGCCACTGGGACTTCTGGGCCTCGCTGCCGTGCCGCAGGACCGTGCCCATGGTGTACATCTGGGCGTGGACGGCCGCCGCGTTGCAGCCGCTGGCGTGGATCTCCTCCAGGATCGCGGCCGCCGCCGACAGGCCAAGGCCGCTGCCGCCATAGGCCTCGGGGATCAGGACGCCGAGCAGGCCGGCCTTCGTCAGGGCCTGAACAAACTCTGTGGGATAGGTGCGCTCCCGGTCCCGCGCCCGCCAGTAGGCCCCGGGGAAGTTCGCGCAGAGCCGCCGCACGGTCTCCAGTATCGGCTGCAGATCCTCGTCGCGCATGACGCCCTCCGTCGCTGGACCGTTCCGGCATAGATCACCTGGCCGTGCGGAGGGAAGGGCGCCGCAGGGGCACGTTCCAGCTCAGTTATGATACTAAGAATCGTTTGCAACTTTGAGCGAGCCAGCTTATCCGCACCTCCAACCGCGCCCAGGGGGGCGCTTCAGTAGGGGATACGATCCGTGCACAGCTCAGTTTCAAACCGGCCCGGCTCGGGCGCGCTGCTCCTGGCGCTTCTGGCCAGTTCAGCCCTCGGCGGCCAGGCCATGGCGGCCGATGATGGGGCCGCCACCCTCCGGGGCGTCATCGTCACCGGCAAGAAGGACGGCTATGCGGTGGACGCCACCGACTCGGCGGCCAAGCTGCCGCTGTCCCTGCGCCAGACGCCGCAGTCGGTGACGGTGATCACGGCCGAACGTATCCAGGACTTCGGCCTCTCCTCCATCGCCAACGTGCTGGAGCAGACCACCGGCATCACCGTTCAGGAGAACGACTCCAACCGGGTCAACTTCACCTCTCGCGGCTTCTCGATCAGCAACTTCCAGCTCGACGGCGCGCCCACCAGCTATTCGTCGGGCAACAGCGCCATGGGCGACACCTCGCTCTATGAACGGATCGAGGTGATCCGCGGCGCTGCGGGCCTGGTGACAGGGGCTGGCGATCCGTCCGCCACCATCAACCTGATCCGCAAGACGCCCACCCGCGACCTCACCGGCTCGGCCAGCGTGACGGCCGGCAGCTGGTCGCGGGGCCGAGTGGAGGCCGACGTGTCTGGCCCGCTGGTCGCGTCCGGCCGCGTGCGCGGCCGCGTCTCAGCCGCCTTCGAAGACCGCGAGTCCTACATCGACCTCTACGAAGAGAAGAAGACCGTGGCCATGGCCGTCGTGGAGGCGGACCTGACGCCTAGCACCCTGGTTCGCCTGGGCTATGACTATCTGGAGGCCACACCCCGGGGCACGACGTGGGGCACCGCGCCGCTGTTCTACAGCGATGGCACGCCCACCGACCTGCCGCGCTCCTACAGCGTCGGGGCGACCTGGAGCACCTGGGACCGCAACAGCTCCAGCCTCTATGGGATGATCCAGCAGGACCTGCCGGCCGACTGGTCGCTCCGCCTGACCCTGAACCAGCGCGACAGCGAGTCCACGGCGCTGCTCTATTACGGCTATGGCGGCTATCCCGATCGGGTGGACGGTTCGGGTCTGTTCGTGGCCGACTATTACAACGTCTATCAGGAGGAGGAGACCGGCTTCGACCTGTTCGCCTCGGGTCCCTTCCAGCTGTTTGGCCGCCAGCACGAGGCGGTGATCGGCGTGAACGGCTTCGACCGCGAGGGTGTGACGCTCAACGACAAGATCGACGCCGCCCGCCGGCCCTACGCCATGACCATCCCGGACTTCCGCAACTGGGACGGCCGCATCCCCGAGCCCTATCTGCTGGAATACGGCACGCCCGCCCAGATCACGACCACGCGAGAGACCGGACTCTATGGCGCCGCACGACTGAACCCGACCGACCGGCTGAAGGTGATCCTGGGGGCGCGCAGCACCCGGTGGGAAACCAAGGTCGATCTGTTCGATCTGGCCGGCGCCTATGTCCGCACCAGCAGCGACTATGCCGACGAGCGCGTCACCCCCTATGTGGGCCTGATCTATGACGTGACCGCGCAGGTCTCGGCCTATGCAAGCTACTCGGATCTGTTCAAGCCGCAGAGCAATCGCGACAAAAACAATGAGCAACTGGCCCCGGTGATCGGCGCCAGCTACGAGCTGGGCCTGAAGGGGGAATTCCTTGATGGCGCCCTGCTGGCCTCGAGCACCCTCTTCTATGCCCAGCAGGACAATCTGGCCGCCCTGGACGGGTCGGTCCCCGACGGCTTTGTGCTGCCCGACGGCAGTTCAGCCTATGTGGCGGTCAGCGGGGCGGAGACCCGCGGATTCGAGGCCGAAATCACCGGCAAGGTCAGCCCGCGCTGGAACGTGGTTGGCGGCTATACCTACGCCTATACCGAGGACGCCTCGGGCGCGCGGATCAGCACGCTCAGCCCCCGCCACATCGCGCGCATCTATAGCACCTACGACCTGGGCGGTCCGCTCGAGGGCCTGCGGATCGGCGGCGGCCTGAACTGGCAGAGCGAGATCTACACCCTGGCCACCATTCCGGTTCCGGGCAATACGAGCACGCCGCCGCAAACCGTGCGCACCAATGTCTCGCAGGACGCCTATGTGCTGGCCAGCCTCACGGCCCGCTACAGGTTCAACGACAATCTGAGCGCTCAGCTCAATGTCGATAACCTGTTCGACAAGACCTATTACCGTCGCGTCGGCTTCTACAACGGCGGCTATTTCGGCGAGCCGCGGCGGGTCACGGTGAGCCTGCGCGCCACCTTCTGAGACGGCGCCAGCGAGGGCGGGACCGGGCGCGCCCGTCCCGCCTAAGGCCGCTCGCCGGAGGCCGACACGCTGCGTCAGTCGACGGGGAAGCGCCGGGCGTCGGGGCTGTGGTCGAGGGCGACCTCCGGCAGACGGAAGCTGCGGATCGCGCCCGTGGGACGATGGATGGTGAAAAGAACTCGCGCATCGCTGCTGTGGTCCCAGGCGATGGCCTGGCCCGGCGCATCCACCGCAATGGTCGCCACATGGATCAGGGTCGGCCCCATCACCGGCCGGGCGACCACATAGAGCTCGGGCCGATCATGGCCGAACAGGTAGAGCAGGCCGTCGGGGCCCATGACGCCGCCCGACGCCGCATGGGGCGCCATGCGCTCCAGCACGCTCTGGGGCAGGGCGTAGCCGCCGGTCCGTCGCCAGGCGCTGTCATAGAAGACGATCCCAGCGAACACGGCGTCCTTGTACGACAGGCCGCCGATGTCGTCGTAATGGGCGTAGCCGGCGATCCAGCCTTCGCCGAACCGCTCGAAGAAGGTCAGGGAGCCCTCGTCCAGAATGCCCAGGCTGTGGGAGGCTTCGTGGGTCATGTCGGCGGTGTTGAACACCTCCACCGAGCTGGCCATCGGGACCTGTGGGAAGTTGGAATTGGCGCACCACAGCTTGCCCGCCTCGGCGAAGCAGGAGTTGAGGTGCCGGATCAGGCCGTCACGGGGGCCAGACCAGACGCCCAGGCGTTGGCCGCTGGCCTTGTCGTACTTGGCGATGGTGGTGTTCACCACCGCATAGACGTGGTCGGCGTCGACCGCCACGCCCTGGCGCGCTTCCGGCGCCGCATATTCCCGCAGCATTTCGGCCTGCAGGGCCGTCACGGGCGGGGCCACATAGGCCGCCGGCCGGCCGGCGGCCTGGGCCATTGAGGTGACGGGCGCCCCCAGAATGGCGGCGACAAGGCTGAGGCTTGCGAGGGCGGTGCGCATGGGCACCTTTCTAGGTCAGGGACGGGCCGGCGGGGCGAGGCGGACGCCGATATGATTGGCCGAAGGCCGCTCGCGGCCCGGGACCCCGGTATGGATCGGTGAATTCATCACGACGGGTTCAGGGCCGCGGCGAACCACCAGGGTCGTCGATCCGCCCCCGTCGAGGTTCATGGCGTCCTCGGCCCCGAGTTCATCAAAGATGGCGATGAGGTCGTTGAGGGACGCGCCCTCGCTCAACCCCGGCTGGCGGCCGTCGACCACCACCAGCCAGGCTCGCGGCGCATCGGCGTCCAGTCCGATGGCGGTCCGCGGGTGGCGGGTCTCGCCATAGGCCTGGCCGAACGCCTCAAAGCTTCGAGCTTGCCCGTTCGCCAGCAGGCGAGGTCCGGCGGAGACGGCGTGATCCACCGGGCCGCCGCAGTCCTGGCCGTCGGCGATCGTCGCGCGCGCGGCTCGGATGCAGAGGATGGCGTTGACGCGCTCGTCCTCGTCAGGCTCCACCGGCGAGACCTGCCGGCCGAAGGCGATGGCCGCGCCCGAGACGTCGGCCCCATCGCCGGCATGGGGGTAGTAGTCGTCGCCGCCCTGCGTCCCGCCCTTGAACGGGGTGAAGTAGCTGGCGTTGACGGCGGCGGCCAGGCCGTTGCGACGCACATAGTCCGAGGGGGTCTGGGCGACGTGCTCGCGCCCCTCGGAGGGGTCGCCCGCGGTGAGCTCCAGCCGCACCCGACGGAGGTCGAGTTCTAGAACGTGCACCTGCATGAGGGCGGGCTCCGTGCGGGCCTCGCGCCAGTAGCGCCCCCCCGGAAAGACCGCCTCGCCGCGCCGGGCGGCGAGGGCGCTCTCCAGGCTGCCAAGGGTTCCACAGGCGCCAAGGCCGGCGGTGAGCAGCAGGAGGGCGGCGAGGGTCGAACGGCGGCGCATGGCGTGTCTCCGGGCCATCAGAACTTGGCCGAAGCGCCGACCCAGAACTGGCGGCCGTAGAAGGACACGTCGCGATAGACGCCGTTCCCCGTCAGGTTGACCTTGTCCTCGTCGGTCACGTTACGCACCTCGGCGATCAGCTCGCCGCCCCTGGTCAGGGCGTAGCGCGCCTCGACATCGACCGTGTCGGTGGCCTCATCAACCCTGTCGGCCAGGCCGCTCGCGTCCGTCGCCCCCCCCCACCCCGTCCCCTCCCCCACGCCCGCCTCCCCCCCCCCCTCTCCCACCGCCCCCCCCCCCCACACCCCCCCCCTCCCCACCCCGCCC
>CALEOQ010000272.1 GCA_937910255.1 uncultured Caulobacteraceae bacterium
GTAGCTGCGTGTACAGAAAGGGTGAAGTCGTGGGATAGCTGTGGGTATTGAACGAATGGTTGTTTTTTTATATTACTCCGACGACCACCGAGTTCTGCACTCTTTCCCTACACGACGCTCTTCCGATCTGATACTTGCGCTGTCGCCTCGCCCCCGACCTGTTCGCCGCGCCCTCCGCCGTCTTGATGGCGTCGTCGAACTCGCGCCGCGGCCACCCGCGCACCTCCGCCTCCTGCGACCGGCCGAACGACCGCCGCATCAAGATCCAGATGAGCGCGTGAAGGCTCAAAAAAAGTCCTGCGACGCCCAGGGCGATCAAAAGACTGCTGAGGGTCGCAATGACCGCCACCTCGGTCGCGCCCGCCGGGTCGTCGATCATTTCTGACGACCCGGCGATCAACGACAACAGGAGCATGACGGCGAAGACGCCCCAGAACGCCGGTCGAATGCGCGCCCAGAGGTCAACCACCGCCGGCGACGCCGGAACCCGCGCGCCTGCCGCCCCCACGCCTTCGGAGAAGTAGCTCGCCACGCGCCGCCCTATGGTCTCGTCCGTCGTCCGCACAGCCCCGCCGCGCCTCCCGCCTGCCCGAAAACAAAACGTGAAAATTGTACAGGGACAAGCCCGAGTTTACGTCCCGCCGCCGGCCGGGATAGAGGCCATCATCGCCAAGGACGAAGCCGGGCGCCTGGGCCAGTTCTAGAAGAGGCCCTAAACATGTTTCTGAGCTATATCGCATGATCCCCCCGTCTGAGCTGTCAGGCATCGCTGCGAGGGATTCTCGCCCCAAGCTGACCGAGGAAAACCCATAGCTTTCTCGGACATTCCTTTTACTGCAGGATGCCACTCTAGCTGGTCGGCCGTCGCTGCAAGGTTGCTGTGCGACACCCCAACCATCGACCCCCTCTATCGCCACGCCAGATAAAATCGATTTCTGCGATGCAGCATGGGGTGGTAGATAGGCGGCGTTTCCTCCCCCTACCTGCCAACCCCAACGCCAGGAGAGCGCCGCATGGCTTCCGTCAACACGACCATCCTTCCCTTCACCGCCCAGGCCTATAAGGGCGGCAAGTTCGTCGAGGTCAGCGACGCCGACCTGAAGGGCAAGTGGTCGGTGGTCTTCTTCTACCCGGCCGACTTCACCTTCGTCTGCCCGACCGAGCTGGAGGACCTGGCCGACAACTACGCGCAGTTCCAGAAGCTGGGCGTGGAGATCTATTCGGTCTCGACCGACACCCACTTCTCGCACAAGGCCTGGCACGACTCCTCGCCGGCCATCGGCAAGATCCAATACACGATGATCGGCGACCCCTCGGGCGTGGTGACCAACAACTTCGGCATGATGCGCGCGGGCCAAGGCCTGGCCGACCGCGGCACCTTCCTGGTGGACCCCGAAGGCGTGATCCAGTTCATGGAAGTCACCGCCGAGGGCATCGGCCGTAACGCCATGGAGCTGCTGCGCAAGATCCGTGCGGCCCAATACGTGGCGGCCCATCCGGGCGAAGTCTGCCCGGCCAAGTGGGAAGAGGGCGAAAAGACGCTCTCGCCGTCCCTGGACCTCGTCGGCAAGATCTAAGGCCGACCCCGTCCAGACGACCTGATCCTTTTGGACTCAGGCTGACGGATTAAGGGGCGTTTCCGCACCCGCCTGGCGCTTGCGCGAGGCAGGCCTGTGGGAACGCCCCGCCCCCTCTATCGATCATGGAACGCCATGGGCTGGGCGGGCTTATGCCTTGTTCGCGCAGGGGTCTGCCGACCCTGCCTGTCCTGATCGCCGCCGTTTTCTGCGTTTCCTCCCCCTTTCGCGCCGCATCGCCGGCGCAAGCTCCGGAGCCGAGCCATGTTGGACGCCAATCTGAAAGCCCAGCTGCAGGGCTATCTGCAGAACGTCTCCCAGCCGGTCGAGCTGATCGCCTCGCTCGGCGACGGCCCCAAGAGCGCAGAGATGGCGCAGCTGCTCGACGACATCGCCTCGGTGTCGGACGGCAAGGTGACCGTGCGCCGGGATGGCGACGATGCGCGCAAGCCCTCCTTCGAGATCCGCCGCACCGGGACCGATGTGGCCGTCACCTTTGCCGGCCTGCCCATGGGCCACGAATTCACCTCGCTGGTGCTGGCCCTGCTGCATGTGGGCGGCCATCCGCCCAAGGTGGACCCCGAGACCGCCGAGCAGGTGAAGGCGCTGGACGGCGACTTCGTCTTCGAAACCTATTTCTCCCTGTCGTGCCAGAACTGCCCCGACGTGGTGCAGGCGCTGAACACCATGAGCGTGCTGAACCCGCGCATCCGCCACGTGGCCATCGACGGCGCGCTCTTTCAGGATGAAGTGGAGCGCCGGCAGATCATGGCCGTGCCCACCGTCATGCTGAACGGCGCCGAGTTCGCCCAAGGCCGCATGACCCTGGAACAGGTGCTGGCCAAGCTGGACACCGGCGCGGTCGCCCGCGAGGCCGAGAAGATCAAGACCAAGGACCCCTTCGAGGTTCTGGTCATCGGCGGCGGTCCGGCCGGCGCCGCGGCGGCCATCTACGCCGCGCGCAAGGGCATCCGCACCGGGATCGCGGCCGAGCGCTTCGGCGGCCAGGTGCTGGACACCATGGCCATCGAGAACCTGACCGGCACCCCGCACACCGAAGGTCCCAAGCTGGCCGCCGACCTGGAGCGCCATGTGCGCGACTATGAGGTCGACATCATGAACCTGCAGAAGGCCGCCAAGCTGATCCCGGCGGCCGAGACCGGCGGCCTGGTGGAGATCGTGCTGGAGAACGGCGCCTCGCTGCACTCCCGCACCGTGATCCTGGCGGTCGGCGCCCGCTGGCGGCAGATGAACGTGCCGGGCGAGGACAAGTACAAGAACAAGGGCGTGGCCTACTGCCCCCACTGCGACGGGCCGCTCTATAAGGGCAAGCGCGTGGCGGTGATCGGCGGCGGCAATTCCGGCGTGGAGGCGGCCATCGACCTGGCCGGCATTACCGCGCATGTGACGCTGATCGAATATGACGGCCAGCTGCGCGCCGACGAGGTGCTGCAGCGCAAGCTGAAGAGCCTGCCCAATGTGACGGTGATCACCTCGGCGCTCACCACCGAGGTGCAGGGCGACGGGTCCAAGGTGACAGCGCTGACCTATAACGACCGCGGCACCGGCACCTCGCACACGGTCGAGCTGGAAGGCGTGTTCGTGCAGATCGGTCTGGTGCCCAACACCGAATGGCTGGCCGAGGACGGGGTGGCCCTGTCGCCCCGCGGCGAGATCGAGGTGGACGCCAAGGGCCAGACCTCGGTGGCCGGGGTGTTCGCCGCCGGCGACGCCACCACCACGCCCTACAAGCAGATCGTCATCGCCATGGGCGAGGGCTCCAAGGCCGCCCTCTCGGCCTTCGACTACCTGATCCGCCTGGCCCCGGTCGAGGCTGCGGCCAAGGCGGCGTAAGGCGCGCGCGCGCGCTCCCTCCGGCTCGCCCGGAGGGGGTCCACGCCCGCGGTCGGCGCTCATCCCCCACCTCGTCATGCTCGGCCTTGTGCCGAGCATCCCTCTCAGAGGCGGGCGCAAGCGTCGCGAGGGATCCTGGGCACAAGGCCCAGGATGACGGTGGAGGGGTGAGCCCCAGCACCCCCGGCGCTAATGCTCTTCCGGCGCCTGGGCCTGGAGGGCGGCGTTCATGTCCTGCAGCTTTTCGCGCAGGTCGGCGATATCGGCGTCGGCCATGGGCAGGCGGCGGACCACCTCGCAGCGCACATCGGCCACCTGTTCGCGCAGGTCCCAGCCGGCCTGCGTCAAGGTGACCCAGACCAGCCGCTCATCGGCGGTGTCGCGGGCGCGGGTGACCAGGCCCGAGGCCTCCATCCGCTTGATCAGGGGGGTGAGCGAGCCGGTGTCCATGGACAGGGTCCGACGCAGATCGCGCATGGTCAGGTGCGCCTCGGCCTCCCACAGCGCGATCAGCACCAGATATTGCGGATAGCTCAGGCCCAGCGGCTCCAGCAGGCCGCGATAGATCCGCGTCACCTGGCTCGCAGCCACCTGCAGGGCCAGACAGAGCTGGCGGTCCACATAGAGGTCGCGGAGACGGGGCGGGATCTCCCGCGCCTCGGATTCGAGCAACGTGTCCGGAATGAAAACTGACATGGATCAAGGCCAACCGCAGCAACATGCGCTTACGGACAGCCTAGGGTAGAATGGAAAACCAAATCTTACCAAGATACGATTTGATTCAATCAGGTTTGATACAATCACTTGTTAGGAATTGCGGACGATAAGGACGAACAACGTTCCTCCACTGCCGCAGGACCTCCCCATGTTCCGCTTCGACTCCAAACGCCAGAAGGCCCAGGAACTCGAACTTTCCGAACTCCGCGCCATGTCGGCCGCCATTCTCCGGTCTCAGGCGGTGATCGAGTTCGAGCTCGACGGCACCATCATCACCGCCAATGAAAACTTCCTCGGCGCCATGGGCTACACGGCCGACGAGGTGGTCGGCCGCAAGCACAGCATATTCGTGCCGGGCGACTTTGCGAAAAGCGCCGAATACGCCGCCTTCTGGGACGCGCTTCGCCGGGGCGAGTTCATGGCCGAGAAATACCTGCGCATCGGCAAGGGCGGCCGCGAGGTCTGGATTCAGGCCTCCTACAACCCGATGTTCGACGCCGACGGCAAGGCCTACAAGGTGGTGAAGTTCGCCACCGACGTCACCGCCATCGAGGACGAGCGCGCCCGCAACGAGGCCGAGCGCAACCAGCGCCAGGCCGACCAGCAGCGGGCCATGAGCGCCATCGGCGCCGGCCTCTCGGCCCTGGCCGACGGCGACCTGCGCGCCCGCATCGACGGCGACTTTCCGTCCGAATACGCCGCGCTGCAGCAGGACTTCAACGCCGCCGCCGGCCGACTGGGCGACGCCATGGCCGCCCTGGTGGCCGTCGCCGACCAGATCGGCATGAGCACCGGCGAGATCAGCCAGGCTTCCGACGACCTGTCGCGCCGCACAGAGCAGCAGGCCGCCAGCCTGGAAGAAACCGCCGCGGCCCTGGACGAGATCACCGCCACGGTGCGGAAATCGGCCGAAAGCGCCCGGCTGGCCCGGGATTCGGTGGCCATCACCCGCAGCAACGCCGAGGCGTCCGGCAAGGTGGTCGGCGAAGCGGTCGCCGCCATGGGTCAGATCGAGCAGTCCTCGACCCAGATCAGCCAGATCATCGGGGTGATCGACGAGATCGCCTTCCAGACCAACCTGCTGGCCCTGAACGCCGGCGTGGAAGCCGCTCGGGCGGGCGACGCCGGCCGCGGCTTCGCGGTGGTCGCCTCGGAAGTCCGGGCCCTGGCCCAGCGCTCAGCCGATGCGGCCAAGGAGATCAAGACCCTGATCAGCGCCTCGGCCGCCCATGTGGCCGGCGGCGTGCGACTGGTGGCCGAGACCGGCCAGTCCCTGGAGACTATCGTCACCCAGGTGGCCGAGATCAACGGCCTGATGACCGAGATCTCCGCCTCCTCCGAAGAGCAGGCCATCGGCCTGGGCGAGGTGAACTCCGCCGTTAACCAGATGGATCAGATTACGCAGCAGAATGCGGCCATGGTCGAGGAATCTACCGCCGCCAGCCATGCGCTCGCCCAGGAGACCGCCGAGCTGAACCGCCTGATGGGCCGGTTCCAGTTCGCCACGGAAGTCCAACCGCGCGCGCAAGCCAAGGCTCCGGCTCGGGCGCCTCGCCCTGTCGCCCCCACCCGTGCGCCGCGTCCCATGACGCACGGATCGGCGGCCTTGAAATTGGCGCCCGTGGCCCAAGAGGCCGGCTGGGAGGAATTCTGACCATGAACGACCACGACACCATGTCGGCCAGCGGCGAACTGATCACCGTGATCATCGGTGCCCAGCGGTTCGCCATCGACATCCAGCTGGTTCGCGAGATCCGCGGCTGGACCACCTCCACCCCCCTGCCCAATGCGCCGGACTATGTGCTGGGCGTGATCAACCTGCGCGGCGCGGTGCTGCCGGTGCTGAACCTGGCCGCCCGCCTGGGCCTGCCGGCCAGCGCGGCGGGGCCGTCCTCGGTGGTCATCGTCGTCGACCTGGTGGGCCGCACGGTGGGCCTGCTGGTGGACGCCGTCAGCGACATCATCAATGTCGGCGAGGGCGAGATCCAGCCGGCGCCGGTGATCGGCGCCGCCGCCAGCAAGGGCCTGGCCCGGGGCATGATCACCACCGACGAGGGCATCATCACCCTGATCGACATGAGCGGCATCCTGCCGACCGTCGCCCAGGAAGCCGCCTGAGCCTCCAGGG
The DNA here is from genome assembly GCA_937910255.1 of uncultured Caulobacteraceae bacterium. Lineage (GTDB taxonomy): Bacteria > Pseudomonadota > Alphaproteobacteria > Caulobacterales > Caulobacteraceae > Phenylobacterium. The sequence goes on from CALEOQ010000272.1 coordinate 6,277, forward strand.
CCTCAGGCTCAGCACTCCACCACGTTGACGGCCAGGCCGCCGAGCGAGGTCTCCTTGTAGATCTCGTTCATGTCCTCGCCTGTCCGCTTCATGGTGGCGATGACCTTGTCCAGGCTGACGGAGTGCTGGCCATCGCCCAGCAGCGCCAGACGCGAGGCGTCGATGGCCTTCACCGCCCCCATGGCGTTGCGCTCGATGCAGGGCACCTGAACCAGCCCGCCGATGGGATCGCAGGTCAGGCCCAGGTTGTGCTCCATGGCGATCTCGGCGGCGTTCTCGATCTGGGCGTTGGTGCCCCCTAGCGCCGCGGTCAGACCCGCCGCGGCCATGGAGCAGGCCACCCCCACCTCCCCCTGACAGCCCACCTCGGCGCCGGAGATCGAGGCGTTGCGCTTGTAGAGCGCGCCGATGGCTGCGGCCGTCAGCAGGAAGGTCCGGCGACCCTCGGCCCCGCCCCGGTGGAAGCGGTCATAGAAGCGCAGCACCGCCGGCAGCAGGCCCGCCGCCCCATTGGTCGGCGCGGTCACCACCTTGCCGCCCGAGGCATTCTCTTCGTTCACCGACAGCGCCCAGAGGTTCACCCAGTCGAGCGCCGCCAGGGGATCGCTGATATTGCGCTCCATCCGCCGCGTCAGTTCGTTGAAGTGCTGCTGGGCGCGCCGGCGCACCTTGAGGCCGCCGGGCAGACAGCCGTCCTGACGCAGGCCCCGCTCGATACAGGCCTCCATGGCCTCGAAGATGGCGTCGAGACCGGCGTTCACCTCTTCAGGGCTCCGCCGGGCGATCTCGTTGCGCCACATCAGCTCGGCGATGGTGACGCCGGCGCCCCCGGCCATGGCCAGCAGCTCATCGGCGCTGGCGAAGTCGTAAGGGACCACAGGGCCGTCGGCCTTGGGCGGCTGGCCAAACTCCGCCTCATCCACCACGAAGCCGCCGCCGATGGAGAAATAGACCTGCTCGGCCAGGACCTCGCCTTCGGCGTCCAGGGCGCGGAAACGCAGGGCGTTGGGATGCTGCGGCAGGCGGGTGCGGCCCTCCCAGAGGATGTCGCGGGCGGGGTCGAACCCGATCTCCGGACCCTCGCCGCAGAGCGCCAGCCGGCCCTCCGCCACGATCTGGCCCAGGACCGCCTCGGCGGCGTCCGGATCGAGGGTGGCGGGCTCGAAGCCGGCCAGGCCCAGGATCACCGCCCGGTCGGTGGCGTGCCCCCGCCCGGTCATGGCCAGGGAAGCGTAGAGGGTCGTCTCCACCCGCGCTACGGAGCCGAGCCCGGGGTCCTGCGCCAGGGCGCGCAGGAACCTCGCCCCGGCCGTCATCGGCCCCATGGTGTGGGAACTGGATGGCCCGACTCCCAGCTTGAACAGGTCGAAGACGCCGGCGGGCATGGAGGACTCTCGGGCTTGAACACGAAGGAAGGCGCGAACATAGCCACAGCCTGCGTCGTGGCCAGCCTTGCATCCCACTCTGCAGGACAAGGCCGCCCCATGGGCGCTTCTGAACGCAATGCGATCAGCGCGCTGACCCTGGGTGAGCTTTGACAAGGCCGGGCGGCCCGCCCAACCTCGCCCCATGACGAAGATCGCGCCCCTGCCCGCCCTGCCCTCGCAGCCCGCCGCCACGCCGTGGCCGACCGCCCAATGGCCGGAGGGCGACCTGCCCGGCCAGGTGGACCGCGTCGCCCTGGAGGCGCTCTTGGCCACCGCCTTCGCGGCGCCAGACACCGAGCGGCTCGGGGAGACGCACGCCCTGGTGGTGGTTCAAGGCGGCCGCATCGTCCTGGAGCGTTATGGCGAAGGGTTCGGCCCGGACGCCACCTATCCTTCCTGGTCCAAGGCCAAGAGCATCACCCAGGCCCTGGTGGGCCTGCTGGTCGCCGAGGGGAAGCTCGACATCCACGCCCCGGCCGACGTTCCGGAATGGCGCGAGAGCCCTGATGATCCCCGGGCGGCGATCACCCTGGACCAGCTCCTGCGCATGTCGAGCGGCCTGTCCTTCGTGGAGGACTATGTGCCGGGCCACGTCTCCGATGTCATCGAGATGCTGTTCGGCTCGGGCAAGGCCGATGTGGCCCACTATGCCGCCACACGACCCCTGGCCCATCCGCCCGGGACCGCCTGGTCCTATGCCAGCGGCACGACCAACATCGTCGCCCGCTGCGCCGCCCGGGCGCTGGGCGTGGACGGCGCAGGGTTCGAGGCCTTCATGCGCCAGCGGCTATTTGAACCGCTCGGCATGACGAGCCAGGTCCCCAAGTTCGACGCGGCCGGGACCTTCATCGGCTCGTCCTTCTGCTTTGCGACGGCCAGGGATTTTGCGCGCTTTGGCCTGCTCTATCTGCGCGGCGGCCGGTGGGAGGATCGTCAGCTGCTGCCGGCCGACTGGATCGACTATGCCCGCACGCCGACCCCGCAGCCGGCGGTGCGCGAAGGCGACTATGGCGCCCACTGGTGGCTGAACATCGCCGGCCCCGGCTCGTTCAGCGCCAACGGCTATGAGGGCCAGTACACCGTCCTGGTCCCCGACCTCGACCTGATCCTCGTCCGCCACGGCAAGACGCCGCTGGAGAAGAAGGACCACGTCAAAACCTGGATCGCCCAGGTGGTCGACGCCTTCCGCTGAGCCCTAGTCCTCCACCGTCCGGCGCAGCGGCGCCAGCGCTACGAGGCTGACCAGGGCTGCGGCGCCCAGATAGAAGCCCACGGGGACGAGGCCGCCGCGGTCGGCCAGGAGCTGGGCGACCAGGGGGGCGAGGCCGCCGCCCAGGATGCCGCCGACGTTGAAGGCCACCGAGGCGCCGGTGTAGCGGACCCGGGCGGGGAACAGGCCGGGCAGGAAGGCGCCCAGCGGGCCATAGACGAAGCCCATGCAGAAGAGGCTGAGCGACAGGAAGCCGAACACCAGCACCAGCGAGCCTGAGCCCAGCATCGGCGCCAGCAGGAGGCCCGCGACGATCACCATGCCGCAGCCCCACATGAGCACGCCCCGCGGCGTGGTGGCGTCGGCCCAGTAGCCGGCGATGACGATGCCGAGCGCCATGAACAGGATGGCGCCCAGCTGGATAGCCAGGAAGGCTTCCCGCGCATAGCCGAGCGTGGTCACGCCGTAGCCCAGCGCGAACGAGGTCGAGAGGTAGTAGGTGGCGAAGCAGGCCACCACGGCGAAGGTGCCGCCGAGCGTCTCCAGGGGGTGGCGGGCCAGCAGCTCGAACAGGGGCGTCTTGGGCGGCGGGGCGTGCTCCAGGGCCTTGGCGAAGGCCGGAGTCTCGGTGAGTTTCAGGCGCACCCAGAGACCGACGCCCACCAGCACCGCGCTGAGCAGGAAGGGGATCCGCCAGCCCCAGGCGATGAACTGTTCCTGGGTCAGGAAGAGGCCGAGGATCAGGAAGAGGCCGTTGGCGGCGATGAAGCCGACGGGCGCGCCGAGCTGCGGGAACATGCCAAAGCGCGCCTTCCAGCCGGGCGGCGCATTCTCCACCGCCAGCAGGGCCGCTCCGCCCCACTCGCCGCCCAGGCCCAGCCCCTGGCCAAAGCGCAGCAAGCAGAGGAGGGCCGGCGCGATCCAGCCGGCCGTCGCATAGGTGGGCAGGAAGGCGATGGCGAAGGTCGAGGCGCCCATGAGCATCAGGGACGCCACCAGGGTCGATTTGCGGCCGATGCGGTCGCCATAGTGCCCGAACAGCGCCGCGCCCAGGGGCCGGGCGAAGAAGGCGATGGCGAAGGTGGCGTAGGAGGACAGAAGCTGGGCCGACGGCGAGGCCGAGGGGAAGAACAGCGGCCCGAACACCAGGGCCGCGGCCGTGGCGTAGATATAGAAATCGTAGAATTCCACCGCCGTGCCCACCAGGCTTGCGCCCAGCACGCGGCGGGTGGACGGCGCCTTCAGCACCTTTGCGCCTTGCGACATCTGTTGTCCCCTCCCCGTCGAGGTGGAACGGCTTGGCCCCGGTGAAGATCGCCGTCAAGTCTTCGGCTTTTCCAGGCCAGCCCGGTTGTGCCACCTTGGCCGACCACAAGGATCAGAGCCGCAAAGCGGCCGACGCCGCCCGGGGAGGGCGAAATGGCCAGGATCGAACTGCCGGAACAAGGAACGCCCTGGGCCGAGGTGTCCGCCCGCATGGACGCCCTGGGCGCCGGCGACGTCAAATGGCGCGATGGCAAGGCGGCGGTCTATGTCTTCAATGCCGGGCCTGAGATCGAGCAGGTGCAGAAGGAGGCCTATGCCAGGTTCGCCTCGGAGAACGGCCTGGGGCCGGCGGCCTTTCCCAGTTTGAAGCAGATGGAGGCCGAGGTGGTCGGCTTTGGCCTGGGCCTGCTGCATGGCGACGAGGCTTGCGTCGGCAACATGACCAGCGGCGGCACCGATTCCATCCTGATGGCGGTGAAGGCCGCCCGCGACCATGCCCGCAAGGTGCGCGGCCTGACCGGCCCGTTGAACCTCGTCCTGCCCCGCTCGGCCCATCCGGCCTTCGACAAGGCGTGTGCGGTGATGGAGATCGAGGTCAGGCGCACGCCGCTGGCCGACCTGCTGGCCGATCCCGCGGCGATGGAGGCGGCGATCGATGGCCAGACGATCATGATCGTCGGTTCGGCGCCCTGCTTCCCCTATGGCCTGATCGACCCCATCGCGGCCCTGGCCGAGCTCGCCCTGCGGCGTGGCGTGTGGCTGCATGTGGACGCCTGTGTCGGCGGCTATATCGCCCCCTTCGTGCGGATGAACGGCGCGCCCGTTCCGCCCTTCGACTTCGAGGTCGAGGGCGTCTCGTCCATCTCCGCTGACCTGCACAAGTACGGCTACTGCGCCAAGGGGGCGTCGACCGTCTTCTTCCGCAGCGAGGATCTGCGCGCCCACATGATCTTCGAGGTCGGCGACTGGCCGGCGGGCAAGATGGTCACCCCCACCCTGGCCGGCACCCGGCCCGGCGGCGCCATCGCCGCGGCCTGGGCGGTGATGAATGTGCTGGGCGCTGAAGGCTACCGGGCCAAGCATGCCGAGGTCACCGAGGCCCGGCAGGTCATCGCCACCGGCGTGCAGGCCCAGGGCTGGCGGCTGCTGGGCGATCCGATGCTCGGCATCCTGGCCTTCACCCGCGACGACGTGAACCCCTTCGCCGTGCTGAGGAAGCTCTATGAGCGCGGCTGGGTGACCAGCGCGGTGACCGAACCCGCAGGCCTGCACCTGATGCTCTCGCCGGTTCACAAGGCCGTCGCCGGCCACTATCTGGCCGATCTGGACTGGGCCACGAACGCCGCCCGAGGCGACGGCGGCAAACCGGCGGAGGCGCGCTATGGCGGCTGAACGGAAGATCCCCTGGGGCGCCATCGCCGCGGTCGGCCTGCCCACCGCCCTGCTCGGCGGCTTCCTGCTCGCCCGCGGACAGTTGAACGACGAGTCCGTGCCCAGGACCCACATCCTGCCGGGCGTCGGCGCCGAGGTGACGGTCTTGGCCATCTGGGCCCATCCGGACGATGAGATCACCTGCGCCGGGACGCTGGCCCGCATGGCCAAGGCCGGCGCGCGGGTCATCCTGCTCTATCTCACCCACGGGGAGGCGGCGCGGGACACCGGCTACGGGCCCGACGAACTGGCCCGGGTGCGCCTGGCCGAGGCCAGGGCCGCCGGCCGCCTGCTGGGCGCCGAAGCCGTGGAGGTGCTGGACTTCCCGGACGGGGGCCTCATCCGGCTGGACCCGGCCAAGCCCAAGGCCGCCATCGCCGAGGCCATCGGCCGTTACCGTCCCCAGGTGCTGATCAGCTTCGACGAGAAGGTCGGCTTCTACGGCCATCCCGACCATGTGCGCACCGGCGTCTGGGTGCGCGAGGTCTTCGAGGCCGCGCCCAAGGACGGCCCCTGGCCCCGGCTGCTCTATCAGGTGACCCTGCCCGGCGCCCTGGTGCGCCTGGCCCGTCGGCTGGTGGCCGCCTTCCGCGAGCACTATCCCCGCGACCCGGCCAAGGGTCTGCCGCCGCCGGAGCTGGCGGTGAGCATCGCCCGCGAGGCCCAGACCAAGCGCGACCTGCTGGACGTCCACGCCTCCCAGGCCAAGATCATCGCCGACGTGCAGCCCTATTACGACCGGGCGCCGGCCTGGCTCTATTACCGCCTGTTCGACCGGGAATATTTCGCCGCGATCCGTCGGCGCTGAGGCCTCAGGCCTCGGCCCAGAGCGGCGAAGAGGCCTTCATGAAGCGGAGGCAGAAGGTGACGCGGGCCTGGTCCCGGCCGGATTTCGGATCGGCGATCAGCACGTCGTACCAGACCGATTCAGCGTCGGGGCTTTCGGTGATGGCGTGCAGCCGGGTGCGGGCGAGATAGGCGACGCCTTCGCGCAACGGCCCCTCCAGGAACTGGATCTCCACCCCGCCCAGCTGGCCCTGCTGCGCCAGATCGGCCGCCAGCGCCGGCGCCCGGGCGGCCCAGGCCAGCTCAACCACCTCCGAGGGCGACAAGGCCCCGCCGGACGCCGAGTTGGGACTCACCATGGGGATGTCCTGGGCCTCGGCCCCCACGCTCAGGGCCGCCAGGATGCGGATCGCGCTGCGCGGGGCCGCCTCCTGGGTCAGCAGCCGGCGGGACAGTTCCGAGCCGGCGTCAGCGTGATCGGCGCCGGTGCCCTGGCAGATCATGGCCATGGCCGCGCTGCGCATCTCAAGCCTGGCCCGCTCCCGCCCCGGCGTGGCCTGCGCGTGCAGCATCTCGCCGGCTGGGGCGGCGCCCTTGAACAGAACCGAGAGATTGCCGCCGGCGCACCAGCCCTCCCCATAGAGATCGACCAACAGGGGAACAAAGGAGTCCAGATTGACCGCCCCGCTCAAGGGACCGGCTGCGGTGCGCGACGGAACAGGCGGGGCGACCAGAGTCGTCCCCTCCTCCGCCGCCTCATGTGCGAGGCGCATCTTCGTTTCCTTCCCGCGCCCGATCATGTCGCCGGGCTTTTTATGTTCTCTGCAGGATCACAGGCGACGCCGCCGATGTCCTGGCCGGCCCACGCCCCTCTGGCGCGATCGCCGACAAAGGCATCCTGGCACGGGGCTTCCAGAGCGTCACGACGCCAATTGTCGCCCACCAGACACGGGACCGCCGCCCGGAGCGGGCGCTGGGACCAGCGGCGGGGACGAGAATCTTCGTCCGGACCGGACAACTTCACCAGAAATTCAGCTCATCGGAGGAACGGTTGGAAAGTGTTCCTGGACGGACGGTCGGCAATGGCTGCAAGCGGTTTCGATACGGGCTGGGACAGGCTCCGGCGGCCTGTCTGGCTTTACGATCCGCAGACCGGCCAAAAGCCCTACGCCAATCCGGCCGCCCTGGCCCTCTGGGGCGCCGACAGCCTCGAGGCGCTGGCGGCCCGCGATTTTTCGGCGCGATCGCCGGCCATGAAGGCGCGAATCCGGCGCCTCGTGCAGGCGACGGCCGACGGCGAGGCCGTGAGCGAGCGGTGGACCTTCTTCCCCCACGGCCAGCCTGTGGCGACCCAGGCCACGGTGTCGACCATCGTCAGCGGCGCCGGCCAGTCCTTGCTTCTGTTCGAGGCCACGGTCGAAGAGGTGCCGGCGGAGGAACGCCGGGCCGCAGAGGCCCTGCGTCACGCCTCGACGCTGATCAGCCTGTTCGATGGGGACGGCGCCCGACTATTCTCCAACCCCGCCGCCTTTCGCGCCTATGGCGATGCTGAAGATAGCTTCGTCGCGCGTTTCGCGGTCCCCGCCGAAGGCCTGGCCATGCTGGCGGCGGCGGGCGCGACGCCCGTCGCGGGGCTTCGCGCGGTGCACACCCGCCACGGCGCCCGATGGCACCACATGGAGGCCCGCCCGGTCCCAGACCCGGTGACCGGACGGGCCTGCATCCTCCTGGACGAGCAGGATGTGACCCCCCGGGTCGAGGCCGAGATGGCCCGGAGCGCGGCCGAGCAGAAGGCGAGCATGGCCGAGGCCCGTCAGGAATTCCTGACGGAGATGTCCCACGAACTGCGCACCCCTCTGAACGCGGTGATCGGATTTTCTCAGCTGTTGACGGACGCCGAACTGCCCGCCGCCCTGAGCGATCAGGCCTGGCGCATTCATGCCGCCGGGCTCAGCCTGCTGGAGGTGGTCAACCAGATGATCGCCGATCCGCTCGGCCAGCCGATCCAGGCGCCGGTTCGCGAGAGCCGCGGAGACGCCGCCCCCGCCGTCGGTCCAGGCCAGCCGGCGACCGCCACGGCCGCCGCAAGGGTGCGCGCCCTCTATGTCGACGACAATGAGAGCAACCGCGCCCTGGTTCAGACGATGTTTGCGGCCATGGGCTTCATCTGCGAGACGGCCACCGATGGGGAGGCCGGCGTCGAGGCCGCGACGTCCGGGGGCTGGGACGTCATCCTGATGGACATCCAGATGCCGATCATGGATGGGATCACAGCGACCCGCCGGATCCGGGCTCTGGACGGACCGACCGCCGCCACGCCCATCATCGCCTTGACCGCCAATACCCTGCCGGCCCAGGTCCAGACCTATGTCGAGGCCGGCATGGACGACTGTGTCGCCAAGCCGATCAACATGGTGGAGTTGATGACCAAGGTCTCCCACTGGGCCCAGACCTGCTGGCGCGACGCGGTCATCGAAGAGCCGCCCGTCGCCGCGGGGTGAGCGACGGGGCTGGGGCGGCATGACAGCGTTATCCTGGCATGAGCCCGCCAGGCGGTCACGACGCCATTGGTCGCCCGTCAGACATAGGCGGACTGCACGCCCCGTCGGCGGCGCCTTCGCAAGGCTGGCGGCGAATCCTGCGGTCAGGCCTCCACGAGGCCCAGTGCGATCAGGCTCTCGGCCGAGGCGACGATGGACTCTTCGGCCGACCGCGGCGCCCAGCCGAGCAGGCGAATAGCCTTGGCGCTCGTGGCGTTCATATTGACGCCCAGGAACGGAACGAGGGCTTGCAGCGCCGGATTGGACACCGCGCCGAGACGCACGAGCGTACTGGGAATCTCCCGGGTCGGAACCTTATGCGCCGCCGCGCCCAGCCGTCGTCGCAACACCTTGGCGACATCGCGCATCCACAGGCTCTCGCCGGCGATGGCGAGGAAGCGCTCCCCCTTGGCGGCCGGATCGGTCATGGCGCGCAGGTGCAGGTCGGCGACGTCGCGCGCATCGACAAAGCCGGAATTCACCTTCGGACAACCCGGCATGCCGTCCAGCAGGCTTTTGATTAGCCGAATCGAGTGGGAATAGTCGGCGCCCAGAACCGGGCCAAGGACAGCGGTTGGATTGACCGCGGCCAGTTCGAGCCCACCGCCCTCGACCTCGATGAAGTTCCAGGCGGCGCGCTCGGAGAGCGTCTTCGACCTCTGGTACGGTGCGACCTTCCCAGCCAGGTCCGTCCAGTCGGTTTCATCGAACGGTCGGCTCCTCGGCCTGTGGCCCATCCCCACGGCGCCGAAGGCGGAGGTGAGCACCACCCGCCTGACCCCTGCGTCGCGCGCCGCCCGCAGGACTCGGAGGTTGCCGTCCACGGCGGGCCGGACCCAGTCGTCCAGAGTCACCTGATCGCCGGACGGTGTCGGGGAGGCCCCGTGCAGCACATAGGCGCAGTCGGCTGCGGCCTCGGCCCAACCACGATCCTCGCCCAGGTCGGCGACGACGAATGAAAGGCGTTCGCCGGGCTCTGCGCCCCCGACCTTCAGGTGGGCCCGCACCTCGGCTTCGCGGGCCAGACTGCGCACGGTGGTCCGCACGCGGTAGCCCTTGTCCAGCAGTGCGAGAATGCAGTGCTGGGCGATAAAGCCCGTTCCACCGGTCACCAGGACCAGATCCTTTTCCATGCGCCGTCTCCCGACCCTACTTGCGTCATGGGACGCTATCGGTCGCAAACCGAACTGAGAATGCTTGTGAGTGCGGGTGACTTGCGCAAAAGTCCGAAAATGACGGCCGATCCGTTCTCAGAAATCCTCAACCTGAGCCAGGCCCAGGCGGTCCACGCAGGGGGTTTCACCGCCGGCGGCGCCTGGGCGATCCGCTTTCACGCCCGCCACAGGATCAAGATGTCCGCCGTCCTGAAAGGCTCGTGCTGGGTCTGGCTGGAGGGTGAGGCTGAACCGGTGCGCTTGGAGGCCGGCGATGTCGGCCTGCTCACCGCGCAACGCTCCTATGTCATGGCCAGCGCTCCGGGGCTCGAACCCGTGGAGGCGACGAGCCTGTTCTCCGGCCCTGGGCCGACGATGGCCGTGCTGGGCGACGGCGCCGACTTCAGCTTCGTCGGCGGCCATGTGCTGCTCCATCCGACGAATGGCTGGCTGCTCGCCGATGTGCTGCCGCCATGGCTTCATATCAAGGCGAATTCGCCGGAGGCGGCCACGTTTAGCTGGCTGCTCAACCAGCTCGTCGAGGAAGGCTCGGCCGACCTCCCCGGCGCTCAACTCGCCGCCTCCCATTTGGCCCAGCTGCTCTTCACCCAGATCCTCCGGGCGCACGTCAGGGCCGGCGGCCCCTTGCCCGTGGGCTGGCTGAGAGCACTGGCCGACCCCAGGGCTGCGCCGGCCTTGCGGCTGATGCATGCGGAACCCGGTCGGGCCTGGAGCCTGGAGGCGCTCGCCAAGGCATGCGCCATGTCTCGCACCAGCTTCGCCGCCCACTTCAAGGCGGTGTCGGGCAAGGCGCCGCTGGCCTATCTGACCGACTGGAGGATGCGTCTGGCCGAACGCGCGCTCCAGGACGATACGGTGGCGGTGGCCGCGATTGGCCACGCCCTCGGCTATTCCTCGGAAAGCGCGTTCAGCCACGCCTTCAAGCGCGTCACCGGCCGGTCGCCGCGCGCCTATCGGCGCGACGCGAAGCCGGGCCAGGTCTTGGTTTGACGCGGTCAGCCGCGAAACCCCCTGCAATAGGAGACCTCGCCTTGCCCCTCGTCGGCCAGGGTTTAGTCTTCCCGCGGCGACGAAGTGGATGGAAACGATGAGCGACGCAGTCGTCCCCGGCCACAGGTGATCATGACGACAGAAATTCTCCGCCAGCCGGAGCGCTATCCGCTGAGCTCGAAGTATGACGCGGCGTGGCTGCTGGGTCTGGACATGGGTCCCAATCCGCTGTGGCTTCTGGAGGATCTGGCGCCGGATCTCGGACTCAGGCCGGGCATGCGGGTCCTGGACCTGGGCTCAGGTCGCGGCGCGACATCGGTGTTTCTCGCCAAGGAGTTTGGGGTCAGTGTCGTGGCCGCCGACCTTTGGGTCGATCCCGCCAAGGCGGCGGCGACCTTTGCCGAGGCAGGCGTGTCCGGGCAGGTGGAGGCGGTGCGCGCCGAGGCGCACGCGCTTCCGTTCGAAGCCAGTGCGTTCGACGCCATCGTGTGCATCGACGCCTATGAGTACTTCGGAACGGCAGACACCTACCTGGCCTACATCACAAGGTTTATGAAGCCCGGCGGGCGCCTGGGCATTGCGACCCCCGCCATGCGGCGAGAGGTCCGCGAGCTTGGGGAGATCCCGCCGCACATCAAGGCCTGCGTCGGCTGGGAGGCCACGGCGTGGCACAGCGCCGATTGGTGGCGGTTTCATTGGGCGGTCACGGAGCTGGTGACCGTAACCTCGGCCCGACTGCAGGCGGAGGGTTGGGCGGACTGGCTACGCTGGACCAAGGCCGGAAACTCGCCGGACAAGAGATCGGAAGAGCGTCGTGTAGGGAAAGAGTGTAGATCTCGGTGGTCGCCGTATCATTAAAAAAAAAATACAAAGACGGTACCGAAGCTGTAAAAGGAATACTAGACTACTAGATGGGAGACAGTGATTTGCCCGCACCCTAGTTGTC
>CALEOQ010000273.1 GCA_937910255.1 uncultured Caulobacteraceae bacterium
GGCTGTGACAGTGTATGCTGTGGCTAGATATGATTGGTGCCGTCGTTGTGTGGTGACTGGAGGTCAGACGTGTGTTTTTCTGTTGTTTTTTTTTTAATGATACGGCGACCACCGAGATCTACACTCTTTCCCTACACGACGCTCTTCCGATCTCAAGGTGGTGCGTTTGGTCAGCAGCGAATGATTGGCGCGTTTCAGCTTCAGGGTGACAATGCGCCCGGCCAGCCCACGCGCTTTGGCGCGGTCAGACACCTGTTCCGATAGCCGCCAGATGTGGCCGTCCAGAATGTCACCGTCCGACGTGTCGTCAAAAAACGTGGTCTCGTGCGAGATCGACTTCATCGGTGCATGGGCCGAGACGCGGCGGCGATCCTGACCGCGAGCCAGAAAATACAGCCGGTCGCCCATAGCCCCAAACCGCGCGCCAAGATCCTTGCGCTCCCACCTGAGCAGATCGGCGAAGGTGCGGATACCGGCCTTGTCCAGCGCGCCCTGCATGGCAGCACCCACCCCCCAGATCAGGCTTACCGGGCGGTCGCGCAGGAACGCGTCGGTCTCGGCCTTGCCGATGATCGAAAAGCCGCGCGGCTTGTCCAGATCGGACGCGACCTTGGCCAGAAACTTGTTGTGGCTCAGTCCGATCGACCCAGTCAGCCCCAGCTCGTCCTGCATCCGCTTGACCAGACGCGCCAACATCACCGCCGGCGGCGCGCCGTGCAGCTTTCGGGTGCCGCTCAGATCCATGAACGCTTCGTCCAGCGACAGCGGCTCGACTGCGGGCGTAAGCTCGTCCATCATCGCGCGGATGGCGCGCGAAGCTTCGACATAGGCTTTCATCCTTGGTTTCACCACCACCGCTTCGGGGCACAGTTTCAGCGCCTGAAACATCGGCATTGCTGAATGCACGCCCTTAATTCTGGCGATATAACAAGCGGTTGACACCACCCCGCGCTTGCCACCGCCGATGATCACCGGCTTGTCGCGCAGCTCGGGCCGGTCGCGCTTTTCCACCGAGGCGTAGAAGGCGTCGCAGTCCAGATGGGCCATGGAGAGGTCCATGAGCTCCCCGTGGGCCACGAGGCGCGGCGAGCCACAGGACGGGCAGCGTCGCGAGCCTGGCGCCTGTCCCGTCCACAGGCAGTCGCGGCAGAGCGCCTTCATGAGGCCGAGAGCGGCCAGAGCCAGGCCGCGCCCCGCACGCCGGACGAGTCGCCATGGATCGCCGGGCGGATGGGGGTGTCGACGCCGTCGGCGAAGACGTGGGGCGCCAGCGCCGCCGGGAGACGGTCGTAGAGTTCGGCCACATTGGACATGCCGCCCCCCAGGACGATGACGTCAGGGTCGATCAGATCGACCACCACCGCCAGGGCGCGGCCCAGGCGGTCGACATAGCGGGCGAACGCGGCCTGGGCGGCGGCGTCCCCGGTCCCGGCCCGGGCGATGATCTCCGGCGCCTTCAGGCCTGCGCCATGATCGGCCGCGAAGGCCGGACCGGAAATCCAGGTCTCCAGACAGCCCCGCCGCCCGCACCAGCAGGCCGGGCCTGGGTGCTCGTCGGCCGTGGCCCAGGGCAGGGGGCTGTGGCCCCACTCGCCGGCCACGCCGTTGCGGCCCTCCACCAGGCGGCTGTCCACCACCAGGCCGCCGCCGCAGCCCGTGCCCAGGATGGCCGCGAACACCACCCGCGCCCCGGCGCCTGCGCCATCGGCCGCCTCCGACAGGGCCAGGCAGTTGGCGTCATTGGCCAGTCGCACTGGACGCTGGAGGGCGGCCTGCAGGTCGTCGCCGAAATGTTCGCCGTTCAGCCAGACGGAGTTGGCGTTGCGGATCAGGCCGCTGCGGGGCGAGATCGAGCCGGGCATCCCGACCCCGATCCGCTCGGCCCGGCCGCCCGCCGCCTGCTCGACCTGCGCCACCAGGTCGGCGACGGCGGCCAGGGCAGGGCGATAGTCGCCGGGATTTGGCGTCCGCAGCCGCGCGATGATCGCGCCCTTAAGGTCCAGGGCGGCGGCCTCGATCTTGGTGCCGCCGAAATCGACGCCGATGCGGATCATGAGCGGTGCGCGCAGGTCAGGAGATCGAGTCGGCGATGGCGATACGCAGGGCGTCCCAATCGTCGATCCGGGTGTGGCGGTTGGGCGCGCTGGGGGCCAGGGGCCTCAGACGTGGATCGGCCACGTGCTGAAAGCGGGCCACGGCCGGCGCGGCCTCGGCCACGGAATCCAGATTGGGCAGGAGGTCGTCGATGAAGGCGGCCGGTCCCTTGGCCTGCCCGGCGAGGGCGGCGGCCAGCGGCCCCTTTGGCCCCGAATTGAGCAGTAGGGGATAGTCGAGATCATGCCGACCCAGCCAGCGGGCGCGGGCCAATCGCCCCTGGCCCGGCGCATTGGTCAGGATCACCACGCCGGCCTGCTCCGACAGGCGGCGCAGGGCCTCGGCCGCGCCATCGGCCACCCGCATCTCGCCCGATCCATAGCGGAAGAAGTCGTCATAGTGCCGACGGCCCTCCTCGATCGGCAGGTGCTCGGTCGCGCCAGGCTGATAGATGTTTTGAAACAAGGCGAAGCGCTCGACCCGGAACTCCAGGCCGCGCCCGGCCAGGAAGGCGCCGAAGCCCTCCATGAAGTGGCCCAGCACCTCGTCCACATCGACGATCACCAGGGGGCGGGCGACGTCCAGGCCCAGCCCCGCCAGGTCCGGCGCCCGGGCGCGGGACGGCCCCGCCGAGGTCGCAGCAGCAGTCGAGCTGGCGGCGACGGCGTCGGGTTGGGCGGAAGGGGGCGGCGTGTCGACCACGGGTCTCTCGTCGGGCTCTCTCGTGCGGCTAACGCCAGTTTAAGGATATTCGTGGGATCAAAGGGACCAAAGGTGGGGTCGGCGGAAGATTCGCCGTCCGAAAAAGAGCATCGTCGAGACGACCATGGCCAAGAAGGTCCTCATCGTCGAGGATAACGAGCTGAACATGAAGCTGTTTCATGACCTGCTCGACGCGCAAGGGTACGAGACCCTGCAGACCCGCGAAGGCCTGCAAGCTCTCTCATTGGCCCGCGAGCACCGTCCCGACCTCATTCTGATGGACATCCAGCTGCCCGAGATTTCGGGCCTGGAAGTCACCAAGTGGCTGAAGGAAGACGACGAGCTGGCGGGCATTCCCGTCGTCGCCGTCACCGCCTTCGCCATGAAGGGCGACGAAGAACGCATTCGCGAAGGCGGCTGCGAGGCCTATATTTCCAAGCCGATCTCGGTGTCGCACTTCCTCGACACCATCCGCCGCCTGCTGGGGTAGCCCGCCATGTCCGCACGCATCCTGGTCGTGGACGATATCGAGGCCAATGTCCGTCTCCTCGAGGCCAAGCTCACGGCCGAATATTACGAGGTGCTGACGGCCTATGATGGTCCGACCGCCCTGGCCATGGCGGCGGCCGAGCAGCCCGACATCGTGCTGCTGGACGTGATGATGCCGGGCATGGACGGGTTCCAGGTCTGCCGGCGGCTGAAGGACGATCCTGAGACCCGGCACGTGCCGGTGGTGCTGGTCACCGCCCTGGATGGCCGCGCCGACCGGATCGCCGGCCTGGAGGCCGGCGCCGACGAATTCCTGACCAAGCCCATCGACGACGTCATGCTGTTCGCCCGGGTGCGCAGCCTGACCCGCCTCAAGACCGTGATCGACGAGTTGCGGGTGCGCGAGGCCTCGGGGCGTCGGATCGGCGTCATCGCCGGGGCCGGCTCCCGGCTGGGCGGCACGGGCGGCCGGGTGCTGATCGTCGATGACCACGAGCGCCAGGCCCAGAGGATCGCCTCGGAGCTGTCCATCGAACACCGCCCGGTGATCGAGTCCGAGCCGGACAAGGCTCTGCTGACGGCCCGGGGGCCGGTGGACCTGGTGATCGTCAACGCCACGGCCCGCAGCTTCGATGGTCTGCGTTTCTCGGCCCAGATCCGCTCGGACGAGGCGACCCGCCACCTGCCCATCCTGGCCATTGTCGATTTCGACGAGCGGCCGCGGCTGATGAAGGCGCTGGAGATCGGGGTCAATGACCTGCTGGCCAAGCCCATCGATCCCCAGGAGCTGTCGGCCCGGGCGCGGACCCAGATCCGCCGCAAGCGCTACACCGACTATCTGCGGGACAATCTCGACCATTCCCTGGAGCTGGCGGTCACCGACCAGCTCACCGGCCTGCACAATCGCCGCTACATGACCGGCCAGCTCGACGCCCTGGTCAAGCGCGCCGCCCATGGGGGCGAGCCGGTGGCGGCCCTGCTGATCGACATCGACCACTTCAAGAAGATCAATGACGGCTACGGCCACGATGTGGGCGACGAGGTGCTGCGGGAATTCGCCGTGCGCCTGGCCTCGAATGTGCGCGCCGTCGATCTGCCCTGTCGCTACGGGGGCGAGGAGTTCGTGGTGGTCATGCCGGGCACCCGGATCGAGGACGCCGAACGAATCGCCGAGCGTATCCGCCTGCACGTGGCCGGCTCGCCGTTCCGCGTGGCCCACGGGACGGAGCTTCTGACTGCCACCATCTCCATCGGCGTGGCTGCGACGCTCGGTCCTGACGACTCCCCCGACGCCCTGCTCAAGCGCGCGGACGAGGGGCTCTACGAGGCCAAGTCCTCCGGCCGCAACAAGGTCATATCCCGGGCGGCGTAAAGGACCTGGGACTCTTCTAGGGACGAAACGCAAAACGCCCGGCTGATCCAGCCGGGCGTTTCCTTGTTCGCTCGTGGCGAGGCGATCCTACTTGATCTTGCCTTCGCGGAATTCCACGTGCTTGCGCACGACGGGATCGTACTTCTTCATGACCAGCTTGTCGGTCTTGGTGCGGGCGTTCTTCTTGGTCACGTAGAAAAAGCCGGTGTCCGCCGAGGAGTTCAGGCGGATCTTGATGGAAGCTGGCTTCGCCATGGTCGGTCCTCGCGGGGCCGGGCAAGCGCGCTTCCCCGGCAGTCATTTCGAATGAGCCGCGGACAATACGAATCCGCAGACCAAAGTCAATGCGGGAGCGGCCGCCGTCGTCACGACACCGTTCTGTCGCCGGCTGCGGCCAGACTAGGCCATGAGACGGGGGACGCGGTTGATGCTCGATCACTTTGGACTCTATTGCCGTGACGCCGCGGTCAGCCTGCCCTTCTATCGCGCCTGCCTGGCGCCTCTGGGCATTGTGGTGACCGAGGCGCAGCCCAGGTTCAACGCCGCCATCTTCATGTGTCCAGGGTCGCCCATCTTCTGGTGGCTCGGAGAGGGCGGACCGGAGATGGCCGCTCAGGCCGGGCGCTCCCGCATCCATCTCGGCTTTACGGCGCGCACGCCAGCAGACGTGGACGGCTTCCACGCCGCCGCCATGGCGGCAGGCGGAACCGATAACGGCGGGCCAGGCTATCGCCGCCCAACCTGCTACTCAGCCTTTGTGCTCGACCCTGACGGCAACAATGTCGAGGCCATCTGGCAGACCGAGCGTCGGCCGCCGTCCGAAGCCTAGGCCGACGTCGTCAGCCGGCCGCTCTGATAGTCGGCGAAGGCCTGGCGGATCTCGTCCACCGTGTTCATCACGAAGGGGCCGTGGGCGACCACCGGCTCGTCGATGATGGGGCCGGCGTAGAAGAGGGCGCGGACCGGGGTCGTGGCGCTGAGCGCCAGGACGTCGTCGGCCTCGCGGGCCTGGGCCCAGGCGTGCTGGTCGGCGCGGACGAGGGTCTGGGCGCCGCCGAGCTTGGCTTCACCTTCCAGGACCAGGACGAAGCCCCGCCAACCCTTCTGCAGGGGCAGGTCCAGGGCGGCGCCGGCCTCCAGGCGCAGATCCATCAGGGCCAGCGGCCAGAGGCTGCCGTGGGGCCGCTCGGCCTCGCCCAGGCGTCCGGCATAGAGCCGCGCCTCATAGCCCTCGCCGGTGATCAGGGCGGCCTCGGCGGCGCGCTGGTCGCTGTAGCGGGCGGGCGTCATCTTCTGGGCGGCTGGCAGGTTGAGCCACAGCTGCAGGGAATGGACGCCACGGGGTCCCGGCATTTCCGAGTGCATCACCCCGCCGCCGGCGGTCATGAACTGGATGTCGCCGGCCTCAAGCTCGCCGTGGGCGCCGGTGTGGTCCTCATGGATCATCTGGCCTTCGAGGACGAAGGTCACCGTCTCCATGCCCCGGTGGGGGTGGGCGGGAAAGCCGGCCGGCGGGGCGAACCAGTCCTCGGCCAGGAACAGGAAGGGGCTGTAGGGCGCGTGCGCCTGAGGTGCGATGATCAGGCGGTTCTGATGGCGGGGGCCCAGCACATTGCGCGGCCCGGCGGTTTCGACGCGATCGACGGAGAGGGCCATGGGTTCAGCCGTTGATCTTGGCGATCCAGGCCGCGAACTTGTCGCCCCAGCCCTCGATGAAGGCTGCGAACTTGGGATCGGAAAAGCCGCCATCCTGCGTGAAGTGCTCGTCCTTATGGACGAAATAGATCTGCGGCATGCCCATCACCGCCACATTGATGGCCGTCAGCACGTTGCGCAGGTCCACCTGGGCGGCCCCGGTGCCCAGCGCGCCGGGGCTGGCGCCGGCGATGGCGGCCGGCTTGCCCGACCAGACCCCCTGGCCCGGAGGCCGCGAGGCCCAGTCGATGGCGTTCTTCAGCACGCCGGGCATGGAGCGATTATATTCCGGGGTGACGAACAGCACCGCGTCGGCGGCCTTGATCGCGTCCTTGAAGGCCACGACGGCGGCCGGCGGATCGGCCTCATGATCCTGGTTGAACAGGGGCACGTCGCCATAGTCGAGAATCTGCAGGTCCAGCTTGGACGCCGTCGTCTTGGCGATCGCCTCGGCCAGGCACCGGTTCACGGAATGGCGGCGGAAACTGCCGACGATGACGGCGACCTTGGGCCGATCGGACATGCGAACTCCTGTGCGGGTGTCAGAGGTGGGCGACCTTATGGCCCTTCACACCGAAACGCATATAGGGCGAGGGTCGCTCCGGATCATCCAGACGCAAGACCGCCTCCTTGATCATGGTGCGGGTCACCATGGGCAGCTCCAGGCCGAGCGCGTCGTCGAAATCGACCCAGGCGATCTCCTCCAGCTCCCCGCAATCGGGCTGGCGGTCCAGGCTGATCAGCCGCTCGGCGTCGGCCATCAGGAACCAGGTGTCGAACCGCTTGGCCAGCATGGGCGGGGTCACCGCCCGGGCGATGATCTCCATGGCCTCCAGGTCGGGCAGGGCGCCCTGGGCCAGAAACTCCCGCCAGGGACCGACGCCGGGCCGTGGCGGAGCCGCCTTGGCCAGCAGCAGGCCGGCCTCCTCGAAGGTCTCGCGGATGGCCGCCAGGGCCAGGGCCTGGCCGCGCCCGCGCTTGATGTGGCGGTCGAACTTGGCCGCCACCTCAGGCCTCAGGTCGGTGGCGTGGGGGGCGCGGAAGTCGGCGCGGTCGATGCGGCCGCCGGGAAACACCCAGAGATTGGGCATGAAGTCATGGCCACTGTTGCGCTTGCCCATCAGGACCCGCGGCTTGGCGGCGTCCCGGCGGACCAGGATGATGGTCGCCGCATCCCGCGGCTTCACGGCTCGGGCGCCCTCGGGGCGCATGCGCCCGCCCTCGGGGCGGCGGGGAATCTCTGCGTCAGTCATGAAACAACTGTATGGCCGCCCGGGGACGCAGAGGAAGCATGACGTCGGGGAAGGGGCCGGGGGGTGACGAGGACTGGCGCCCATCCTGTGCGTCTCGAATGGGCTCATTGTGGCGGTTTGGAAAGTCCGCTTCCGGGCGCGCAGGCGAGCGATTGCGCCGCTAACACGATTTGGGCGCGTTGCGGTCCTTCGGGTGTTTCTCTGCCTCGAAGGTTCGGCAGGGCTGTCAGCCACCTCCAGGTCTACCTAGGGAGCTGAACGAGATCGGCCTCCGTCGTGGTTGGCTGCAATAGCGCCCAGGCGTCGATCCTGCCGTCTTGGTTCAAAGCAATGGCGACGCGAGCGGCGCCGTTCTCGAAGCGCGTTTCGAACAGGTCGCCCCCAAACGCATCGACTTCAACAAAGGTGACCGTACGAAGAGGCCCCAAGCCAGCAAGCGTGGCCGACGTCTGCTCAAGCCTCCGCCTGGTGGCGCTCTCAGCCCGCTCGGTCATCGCGGCATAGTTCGGGTTTCCCGAACTGATCTCACCGAGCAGGCGCCGCACAGCCGCCTCTGATCCTGCTGCCGCCGCTGAGCGCGGCGCAAACACCTGTGCACGCGATGCGTCCTCGACCGCGGCCTGCGCGGGACCGCCCAGGTCCTGGAGCGCGGTGCTGAAGGCCTCTGCAGTCGTTGAAGAAACATCGGGCTGAACGCCGCGACCATCCCAGTTCGTCTTTGTGTAGGGGTTCTCAGCTCGCGCAAAGGGCACGAGCACGGTGAAGCCGTGCCTAAGTTTGGTTGGTGCTGTGGGGTTGGCGCCACCACGCGTGCGTTCGCCAACCACGGCGCCGATCCCCAGACCTTGGATGTCATAAGCGAACTCTTCGCCGCCCGAGAATGTGGATGCGCTCGTGAGCACCCGGAGGGGGATGCCAGAAAAGCTTACGGGTGTTGGCTCGCTGTAGAAGGCCTGGCGCGTGAGGTCTGATGTGCCCGGCTGGCGTGAGACTATGTCGTTGATATGGGTCATCGACCCTGGCGGGATCAGGAAGCTTGCTAGGTAGCTGACAGCAGCCGGGTCGCCGCCGGTGTTCCGTCGCACATCAATGATCAGGGCGCGACTTCCAGCCAGAGCCGTCATCGCGCGGTCAAGTGTCGGCTTGAATCTCTCTTTCGGAGGGAACGAGACGATCTCGATATATCCGATCCTGTCATCCAACCTGTCAGCCCTTACGACCCCCGCCTCGCTCTTCGGTGGGGGCGCAAGATTGAAAACTGCATTCGGGTTTGCGTCGGATTCGACACCAAGATGCTGATCTGGGGCCACCTCCTTGAGGTGGCTAGTGAGCACCTGAGCCAATTCGCCAGGCATCAGGATTGACTCGTATGCACCAGCGGACCAGCGCGATGCGATCAGGTCAGCGGCCTGCGCACCGACCTCTGGAACCACGTAACGTGCTCGCATCGCCGCTGCGAGGTCTTGCACCACCTCACTTCGAGCGACGGCCGTAAGCGGTTCGGCGTTGGCCCAGCCGCTGATCGCTACTGCCGCCGCCAGTGCGACGAAGCCACTAAAGTGTCGAGGATTCATGGTTGTCCCTGAGCTGAACGCAACCCTTACGACAATGAGCGCCCATCTCAAGTTCGGTCTCTAAGCTTGATGCCTCAAGCCGGCGCTGCGACACTCGCTATCGTCCGGAATCCGGCCCGTGGCTAATGTCAGCAAGTGGCGCCGATCAGACGCGGCTTTCAAGCTTGCGGACAGGCCAGAGAGCAGCCCCCTGAACTGCCGAGATGGATGGTGATTGGCGGCAGCGCCAAAAAGTGCGCAATTCGGATCAACCGAACCTGCGCTAGCCTGGGTTCATGCCAAAGGCTCTCACCTCAGACGACTATAGCCGCCGCTTGCAGCGGGTTGTCGCGCACCTGACGTTGCATCTCGACGACAATGTTGACCTTACGACGCTTGCTGAGATCGCCTGCTTCTCTCCGTATCACTTCCATCGCATCTATCGAGCCTGCATGGGCGAGACCATCCGAGAGACGGTCTCACGGCTCCGATTGGCCCGCGCAGCGAACGATCTCGCCCGTTCTACGCAGCCGGTGACTGAGGTGGCTAGACGGGCCGGCTACGGCTCGCTGGCTGCGTTCAACCATGCGTTCTCAGGAGCATTTGGAAAGTCCCCGACCGCCTTCCGGAGCGCGCGAGCCTGCCGCCCCGAGGAGCATTTCCCTGGAGAAGGAATACGCCTCATGCCCATCACCATCCAAGAGCGCGAACCGATGCGACTTGCCGCTATCGAGCATCGCGGACCGCATGCCGACGTTGGTCGGACATTCCAGAAGCTAATGGCTTGGGCAGGACCGCGCGGTCTGTTGGGTGATGCTGCGCGGGGCGTAACTCTCTATCCCGGCGATCAGGAATGTGAGAGCTCTGACGCGCGAGCGATTGTTGGGGTCACTGTCCGCCAAGAATGCTTGGGCGATGATGTAGCCTCGATCTACGTCGTCCCGGGGGGCCGCCATGCGGTCCTCGTGCACCAGGGGCCATATGCCCAGCTGCCTCACAGCTACGATGAACTGTTTGCTTGGCTTCCGATGAGCGGCGAAGCGCCCGCAGACACGCCCTTGTTCGAGGTGAACCTGAATGACCCGCGAACCACGCCGCCCGAGGGTCTACTGACCGAAATCTGTTTGCCGTTGCAGTTGCAGGCCTGACGACGCTGAGCGTCTGCTTTCCGCACTCGCCGAGATGTCCCCTCCTGGCGCGGTGCTGACCGGTCAGAAGTTTGGCTACCCCTACCCACCATTGGTAGACATGTCACAGCGGCGGCGGCGCAAAGACGCTCTGGGGCAGCATCACGGTCTTCGTACGACGGCATCAGCGACCTGCGCGCAGTCCAGTGCGTCTGCAACTGAAGAGCTGAGTTTGATGTCGATCTACAACGACTACGGCCAACGTTAGATATTATGTCTAGACTCCCGACAACCTTAGGTGTTCATCTCTCAGCGCAAACGGGAGGGTCTGGGAATGAACAGTAATGTTGCGCTATCGCTCGCGGTGTTGGCGACCGCTCTAGCGGGCTGTCAGAGCCTTGATCGCAGTATCTCGCAGATTGGCTATACTCCGATTAGGCCGCCCCAGACCATCGTCGCGCCAGGCTCGATCATCCGCGTTACGTCGGCACGGCCGTTGAAGGTGGCAACACTATGCACGCCAGCGAGTGCTTATACCTCAGCCTTGAAGGTCGAGGTGTCCGACGCCGCGACGTACAAGTGGTCACAAACAATCAAAAGCTCGTTCGATCTCGAGGCCAAATACAAGGACTTGATAAATGCTGAGCTCGGCCAGCGCTCCGTGAGGAGCGTGGACATGACACTCGCGAACGGGAAAGTCCTGGTTTTACCTGATGTGGAGATATCGAGGGCGGTAATTGCAGGAGCGACAGATCCAGCTTGCCAGCACACCGTGGCATATTGGCGAGGTCGGAATGTTCCGCTGTCAATCGTATCCGAGGTTCTTCAGGCGGACGTGACCTTTACGATTATTTTCGAAAGCGACGTTTCTGCGGATGTTCAAGCGAAGATTACTAAAGACATCGCCCCCAAGTTGCTTGCAAATGTAGGTATAATAACGGATAATACAGTGCAGGGCGAGGCGTTGTTCTGGGGCGTGCGCGACGCGCCTGAACTTGTTGAGCTGTACACGAGTGGCCAGGTTGCTGGGCCGCTTGATGAGGAGATGGCTGCCGCGGCCCATCGGAGCCCCAGCTCTATCCAAGGCCTCCTCGGCAGCCGCACGCGAACAAAGGTGCGCTCGCCGATTCTGAGCGATGAGGCCGTCGTGGAAGTGACCCTAGAAGGTGCCGCAACTCAGTAGCGGTGCTCCATGTAGAACCAACCTGGCCCTCGGCTGCAGGGGCGGGGCTTTTTGCGTCGCGGGCCAGACGCAAGCACTCGCCGGTCGCACGACGTCGCAGTCGGTGACTTTAAACGTCTGGCCGGACGGAAGGCCGCGTCATCAATCGTCCCAGGCAGCGGTTTTGCTTTAGGCACTTGCGCGAGGACGAGGCCCATAATGGTGACCAGCAACATCGTCGCCCCTATCGCAGAGCTATAGAAGCGCATGGCATGCGAACATCCGCAAGGTCGTGATCTGTGGAGTGCTCCGCCGCAGCGGACGTCAAGGTCCGTTTTGCGGCCGTCAGCCGAGGGCAGCTCCTGGCGCCTAGCAGAAACCGACGTCAGCTTGGCAACGGGAGCGCAACTGCCCCCTACCGCCGCCGGTGCTTGCCGCCCTGGCGGGGCAGGGGTGGGCGGCCGGCCTTGCGGCGGATGCCTAGGCGCGGGCGCGGGGCGGTGGGGTCGGGGGCGGCTGGCTCGCTCAGCATCTCGAACAGCAGGCCGCCGGTGATCGGCGTGGCCTCGCGCAGCCGCACCTCGACGCTCATGCCCAGCGGCCAGCGGGCGCCGGAGCGTTCGCCCACCAGGGCGTGCATCTTCTCATCGTGGATGAAGAACTCATCGCCCAGGTTGGAGATCGGGATCAGGCCGTCGGCGCCGGTCTCGGCCAGGCGGATGAACAGGCCGAACCGGGTGACCCCGGTGATCCGGCCGCAGAAGGTCGCGCCGACCCGATCGGACAGGAAGGCGGCCACATAGCGGTCGGTGGCGTCGCGTTCGGCGGCCATAGCCCGGCGCTCGGCATGGGTGATCTCCTCGGCCGTGGCTTTCATGTGGGAGATGTCCCAGTCGCTCAGGCCGTCAGGACCGCCGGGCAGGTTGAGGCCAAGGGCGCTGACCAGGGCCCGGTGCACGATCAGGTCGGCATAGCGGCGGATCGGCGAGGTGAAGTGGGCGTAGCGGTCCAGGTTCAGGCCGAAGTGGCCGATATTGTCGGTGGAATAGTGGGCCTGCATCTGGGTGCGCAGGACCACCTCATTGACGATCTCGGCGTGCGGTCCCTCCCGCGTCAGGTCCAGCAGCCGGTTGAAGCGGTCGGTGCGGGCGGCCTCGCCCTTGGACCAGTTCACCGAGATCGAGCCCAGAAACTCGGCCAGGGCGTCCAGCTTCTCGGGGCTCGGCGCATCATGGATCCGGTAGATCAGCGGGGTGCGCTTGGCCTCCAGGGTCTCGGCGGCGCAGACATTGGCCTGGATCATCATCTCCTCGATCAGCTTGTGGGCTTCGAGGGAGGGGCGGGGCGTGATGGAGGCGACCTTGCCGTCCTCGCCGATGACGATCCGGCGCTCCGAGCTTTCGATGGCCAGCGGCGAGCGGGCCTCGCGGCCCTTCTTCATGGTCAGATAGGCGGCCCACAGGGGCTTGAGGATCGGCTCCAGCAGGGGGCCGGCCTTGTCGTCAGGGCGGCCGTCGATGGCGTCCTGGGCCTGCTCATAGGCCAGCTTGGCGGCCGAGCGCATCAGGCCGCGGACGAACCTGTGGCTGCGCTTGCGGCCCTGGCTGTCGAACACCATCCGCACGGCCATGCAGGCGCGGTTCTCGCCCTCCCGCAGGGAGCACAGGCCGTTGGAGAGCCGCTCGGGCAGCATGGGCTCCACCCGGTCGGGGAAGTAGACGCTGTTGGCCTTGTCGCGGGCCTCGCGGTCGAGGGCGCCGCCGGGGCGGACATAGGCGGCCACGTCAGCAATGGCGACCCAGACGATCCAGCCGCCCGGGTTGCGCGGGTCCTCGTCAGCCTGGGCGAAGACCGCATCGTCGTGGTCGCGGGCGTCAGCCGGGTCGATGGTGATCAGCGGCAGGTCGCGCAGATCCTCCCGGCCGGCCAGCTCCGGCGGCCGGGCCGCTTCGGCCTCAGCCTCGGCCTCATCGGAGAAGCCGGTGGGGATGCCGTGGCTGTGGATGGCGATCAGGCTGGCGGCGCGGGGCTCGTCCTCGCGGCCGACCACCTCCAGCACCTTGCCGCGCTTGGGGCCGTGATGGCGTTCGGCCGAGCCCACCTGGGCCAGGACCAGGTCGCCGTCCTTGAGCTGGCCGTCATCGAAGACGATCAGGCTTTCCTTGGACTTGCGGTCCACCGGCTCGATGCGGACCTCGCGGCGGTGCTTGCGCACGACGCCGAGCACGCGATGGGCGCTCTGGCCCAGGCGCTTGATCAGCCGGGCCTCGGTCTCGCCGCTTTCCAGGGTGACGAACCGGACCAGCAGGCGGTCGCCCAGACCGGGCGCCCCGGCCACCGCCTCGGCCTTGTCCGGCGCCAGATGCACCAGCGGCGCGTCTTCGGCCCCCTTGGTCAGGCGCACCAGCAGGTCGCCGTCGGTGTCGCGCTCGACCACGTCCACCACGCCCACCGGAGGCAGGGCGCCGGTCTCGGCCACGCCCTTGCGGCCACGGCGGCTCAAGGTTCCTTCGGCCTGCAGTTCGCCCAGCATCTCGCGCAGGGCCCGGCGGTCAGCGCCCTTCAGGCCAAAGGTGCGCGCCAGTTCCGAGCGGTCGGTCTCGCCGGTCTCGCGGATGTGACGCAGCAGGGTTTCGCGATCGGGCAGGCCCGCGGGGCGGGCGGCGGCGAAGCGTTCGGACTTGGGCTTGCGGGTCTTGACCATGGCGCCTTGTAACGCGGGAATCGCCGGTGCGCTTCACGAAGTGCCTTGCGGGCTTCAGCCGAGGTCGTCGTCCTCATCGTCCTTGAAGGCGCCGAACAGGGTCAGGCCGTCGATGGTGGTGGCGCCCTTGGTCTTGCGCACGGTGCGCACCGCGCCGTGCGCCTTGAGCGCCTCGGCCAGGCGTTCGGAGTGGGTGACCAGCCAGACCTGGGTGCGCTCGGCGGCCTTGGCGATCAGGGCGGCCAGGGGCTCCATCAGATCGGGATGCAGGCTGGCCTCGGGCTCGTTGAGCGCGATGAACGGCGGCAGCCGGTAGGCGAGCAGGGCGCCGGCCAGGGCCAGGAAGCGCAGGGTGCCGTCCGACAGCTCGGCGGGCTCAAACACCCGGTTGGGAAATTCTGGCAGGCGCAGGCCGAAGGTGGCGGTCCGCTCCGGAAAGGGCAGGCTGAGCACCGCGCCGGGAAAGGCGCTGGCCACCGCCTCGTCCAGGTCACGCCGATCCTGCCGGATATGGGCGAGCGTTGCGAAGACCGCCGCCAGGTTGGCGCCGTCCGAGGCCAGCGTCGGGGCGGCCACGGCCACGCAGGGCCGGCGCAGGGCTGACTCCGCATCGGTGCGAACGTCGTGATAGAAGCGCCATTCCAGCAGGGTTCGCCGCACGGCGTCGAGTTCCGGATAGCGGGCCGGATCCTCCAGGCGCCCCAGCAGGGTCTCGGAGGCGAGCAGGTCGATGTCGAGTTCGGCCGGCCGGCCCTCGGCGTCTCGCGCCATCACCGAGGCGTTGCGGCGCTCCACCAGGCGCGTGCGGCGCTGGCCCGACAGATAGGTCAGGCTTTCAGCCTTGACCTGCGGCTCCAGGTCGAAGGCCGCGGCGGTGACCTTCTGCGGGAAGCCCACCTCCACCTCATAGCGGAAGGCGCTGTTGCGGGCGCCGGGCGCCGCCAGGGTGACCGACAAACCGATGCGGGGCGGCTCCTTGGCCTTGCGCGGGCCCGCCCACATGGCCAGGTCCAGGCCCTCGGCGGCCAGGCGCGCGCCGAGCTGGTTCTGGGCGGCGGCCTGCAACAGGTCCAGCGCCCGGTAGATGTTGGACTTGCCGACGCCATTCGCCCCTACGAAGACGTCGAGGCGCGACATCGGATAGGTGATGGCCCGCAGCGACCGGTAGCCTGAGACCGAGATGTCGCGGACAGGCAGGTCCATGGCCGCCTAGCCCGTCGGCGTCGTCTTGGCGGGCGCCTTCTTGGCGGCGGGTTTCTTGGCCGCAGGCTTTTTGGCCGCCGGCTTTTTCGCGGCCGTCTTCGCCGCCGGCGCCTTTTCGGCCTTCTCCGCCTTGGGCTTGGCGGGCGCCTTCTTCACCGGCTTCTTCTTGCCTCCGCCCTTGGCTTCGCGTTCGGCCAGCAGAGCGACCGCCTGTTCCAGGGTCACGTCCTGCGGATCGCCGCCGCGGGGCACATTGGCGTTGGTCGCGCCGTGCTTGATGTAGGGGCCATAGCGCCCCGACAGCACCCGCACAGGCTGGCCGTCGGCCGGGTGAGCGCCCAGCTCCTTCAGGGCCGTCGCCTCGCCGCGGCGGCCCTTGCCGCCGGCCTTCTTCTCGGCGATCAGCGCCACGGCCCGGTTGAGGCCGACCTCGAACACCTCGTCGATGCTCTCCAGATTGGCGTAGGCGCCGTTGTGCTGAACGAACGGCCCATAGCGGCCGAGGCCCGCCAGGATCATCTGGCCGTCCTCGGGATGGGCGCCGACCTCGCGCGGCAGGCGCAGCAGGCGCAGGCCCTTTTCCAGGTCCATGGCCGCGGGCGACCAGGTCTTGGGCAGGCTGGAGCGCTTGGGCTTGTCGCCTTCGCCCAACTGCACATAGGGGCCAAACCGGCCGCTCTTCAGATAGACGATCAGCCCAGTCTCGGGATCGGTCCCCAGCTCGCGATCGCCATTGGCGGCGTCGGCCTCGTCGCCCTCGGTCTGGGCGATGGGCCGGGTGAAGCGGCATTCGGGATAGTTGGAGCAGCCGATGAAGGCGCCGAACTTGCCGGTCTTCAGCGACAGCCGACCGGTGCCGCAGGTCGGACAGGCTCGGGGATCGGCGCCGTCGCCCTTGTCGGGGAAGATGTGCGGACCCAGGGCGTCGTTCAGGGCGTCCAGCACGTTGGTGACGCGCAGCTCGGAGATTTCGCCGACGGCGGCGTGGAAGTCCTGCCAGAACTCCCGCAGCAGCACCTTCCAGTCCAGTTCCCCGGCCGAGACCAGGTCGAGCTTCTCCTCCAGGGCGGCGGTGAAGTCGTACTCCACATAACGGCGGAAGAACTGCTCGAGGAAGGCGGTGACCAGCCGGCCCTTGTCCTCGGGCACGAACCGGTTCTTGTCCATCTTCACATAGTCGCGGTCGCGCAGCACGGTCAGCACCGAGGCGTAGGTCGAGGGCCGGCCGATGCCGAGCTCCTCCATCTTCTTGACCAGGCTGGCTTCCGAATAGCGGGGCGGCGGCTCGGTGAAGTGCTGGGCGGCGCGGGCGGCGGCGACCTTGGCGCTCGCCCCCTGGGTCACCTGGGGCAGGCGGCCGGATTCCTCGTCGTCGGCGTCGTCGCGGCCCTCCTCGTAGACCGCCAGATAGCCGTCGAACAGGATCACCTGGCCGGTGGCCCGCAGGCCGGTCTGGCCATCGGCGCTCTCCAGCTCGATGGTGGTGCGCTCGATGCGGGCGCTCTCCATCTGGGAGGCGATCATCCGCTTCCAGATCAGCTCGTAGAGCCGGCCAAGATCTCCGTCCAGCCGCAGGGAGCCGGGATTGCGGGCCAGGCTGGTGGGTCGGATTGCTTCGTGGGCCTCCTGGGCGTTCTTGGCCTTGGTGCGATAGATGCGCGCCTGCTCGGGCACATAGTCCTTGCCGTAGACGCCGGCGATGACCATCCGGGCCTCGTCCAGGGCCTCGGGCGCGGCCTGGACGCCGTCGGTCCGCATGTAGGTGATCAGGCCGACGGTCTCGCCGCCGATGTCCACGCCCTCATAGAGCTTCTGGGCGGCCTGCATGGTGCGCTGAGCCGAGAAGCCGAGCTTGCGGGAAGCCTCCTGCTGCAGGGTCGAGGTGGTGAAGGGCGGTGCAGGCGAGCGCTTGGCCGGCTTCTTCTCCACCGAGGCGATGGTGAAGCTGGCGGCCTGGACGGCGGCCTTGGCGGCTTCGGCGGCGGCCTCGTCGCCCAGGTCGAACTTGGTCAGGCGCTTGGCCTGATGCTTGACCAGGCGGGCCACGAAGGGGTCGCCCCCGGCCGACACGTCGGCGTCGACCGTCCAGTATTCCTGGGTCTTGAACCGCTCGATCTCGAGCTCGCGGTCGACGATCAGGCGCAGGGCCACCGACTGCACCCGGCCGGCCGAGCGCGAACCCGGCAGCTTGCGCCACAGCACCGGCGAAAGGGTGAAGCCCACCAGGTAGTCCAGGGCGCGGCGGGCGAGGTAGGCCTCGACCAGCTCCATGTCGATGTCCCGCGGGGCCTTCATGGCCTCGGTGACGGCGGACTTGGTGATGGCGTTGAACACCACCCGTTGGACCTGGGCGCCCTTGATGACCTTCTTCTTCTGAAGGACCTCCAGCACGTGCCAGGAGATGGCCTCGCCCTCGCGGTCGGGGTCGGTGGCCAGGATCAGGCGGTCGGCCCCCTTCATCGCCTCGGCGATGTCGTTGAGCCGTTTGGCGGACTTGGCGTCCACGTCCCAGCTCATGGCGAAGTCCTCGTCCGGTCGGACGGAGCCATCCTTGGGCGGCAGATCGCGCACATGGCCGTACGAGGCCAGCACGACATAGAGATCGGAAGAGCACACGTCTGAACTCCAGTCACGTCGCAACCTCGTATGCCGTCTTCTCCGTGAAAAAAAAAA
>CALEOQ010000274.1 GCA_937910255.1 uncultured Caulobacteraceae bacterium
GAGACGGCATACGAGATTACGCCGTGACTGGAGTTCAGACGTGTGCTCTTCCGATCTGCCGCGCGTCTTTCCTGGGATGCGCGGTCGCCCTCGCCGTCGGGAGCGGCGTCCTTCCCCCCGACGGCTTGAGACGGCGGCCAGACGCACGCGTCAGCCGCCGTCTTCTTTTCTCACCCCGGCCCTGAAGGCCGGAGGTCGCCTTCCGCCCCCCGCCGGCGTCTCAGGCCAGCCAGGGATGGCGCTTCAGATGCGCGGTTTCGAAGGCCTTGATCTCGTCTGCGCGGGCCAGGGCCACGCCCACAGCATCGAGGCCGTTCAACAGGGCGTGTCGGCGCGACGGATCTATCTCGAACCCCCAGACGCCGGCCGCGCCTTCGATGGTCTGCGTCTCCAGGTCGACAGTGAGCCGGTTGGTCTTCGGCTGCGACACCAAGGCCAGCAGAGCCTCGACCTCCTCGGGCGGCAGGGTGATGGCCAGCAGGCCGTTGCGGGCGCAGTTGTCGAAGAGGATGCCCGCGAAACTGGTCCCGATCAGCGCGCGGATTCCGAGCTGCGAAAGCCCCCAGACCGCGTGCTCGCGGCTGGAGCCGCATCCGAAGTTCGGACCGGTGACCAGGAAACGGGTCTCACGCCAAGCCGCCTGGTTGAGGATGAAGTCCTGTCGCGGCGCGCCCGCCTCATCGAAACGGAGGTCGTGGAAGGCGCCCTGGGCCAGGCCTGCGCGATCTATGCCCTTGAGGAACTGCTTAGGCATGATGACGTCGGTATCGATATTGGCGGCCGGCAGGGGGGCGGCGACCCCCTCGACCCGCTTGAACGGCTCCATGCCCTAGCTCCCCAGTCGGCGCACGTCGGCCAGGCGGCCGCAGACGGCTGCGGCGGCCACCATGGCTGGGCTCATCAGGTGCGTGCGGCCGCCTGCGCCTTGGCGGCCCTCGAAGTTGCGATTGGTGCTGGAGGCGCACCGCTCTCCCGGCGCCAGGACATCGTCGTTCATGGCCAGGCACATGGAGCAACCGGACTGGCGCCACTCGAACCCGGCCGCCTGAAAGATCAGGTCGAGGCCCTCGGCCTCGGCCTGACGGCGCACGCTGGTGGAGCCGGGCACGACCATGGCCCGGACGCCGGCCGCCACCGTCCGGCCCCGCAGGACCGCGGCGGCGTCACGCAGATCCTCAATCCGCGCATTGGTGCACGAGCCGATGAAGGCGCGGTCGATCCGCACGCTTTCCAGCGGCGCGCCGGGCTCAAGGCCCATGTATTCCAGCGCCCGGGCCGCATCGCGCCGCCGCGACGGGGCGGCCTCGGCCGCAGGATCGGGAATGCGCCCCAGGACCGAGGCGGCCTGGTCGGGGCTGGTGCCCCAGGTGACCATGGGCTCGATCTCTTCGGCCCGCAGCACCTCGTGGCGGACATAGACGGCGCCGGGATCGGCCTTCAGTCCCCTCCACGAGGCCACGGCGGCGTCCCACATCGCCCCCTTTGGCGCCCTCGGCAGCCCGGAAAGGTAGGCGATCACCTTGTCGTCCGGCGCCACAAGGGCGCCGCGGGCGCCGCATTCCACAGCCATGTTGCAAAGGGTCATGCGGCCCTCGACGCTGAGCGCCTCTATGGTGTCGCCACAGAATTCGATGGCGCAGCCGGTGGCGCCGTCGGCCCCGATGCGGCTGATCAGGGCCATCACCACGTCCTTGGCGGTGACGCCCACCGGGAGGCGGCCGGTGACCTCCACCTTCATGGGCTTGAGCCGGCGATAGACCACGGTGGCGGTGGCCAGCATGTGCTCGATGTCAGACGTGCCGATGCCGAAGCCGAGGGCGCCGAAAGCGCCATAGGTGGTGGTGTGGCTGTCGCCGGCGGCCACCACCATGCCCGGCAGGATCAGGCCGAGCTCGGGAGCGACCACGTGCTCGATCCCCTGATTGGGGTGAAGGATGTCGAACAGCTCGATGCCGAAGTCGCGGCAGTTGCGGCCGAAATAGGCCACCTGCCCTGCTCCGCCGGCATCTGGCATCCGGTCGGTGCGGACGGGGGCCGTGCCGTTGACGTGATCGACCACCCCCAGCAGACGTTCGGGCCGCCACACCTTCCGCTCGGCGTCGCGAAGTCCGGTGAAGGCCTGAGGGCTGGTATATTCGTTGAGGACGCTGCGATCGACATAGAGCAGCACCGTGGCGCCGTCCTCGTCCAGGCGAGCCACGGTGTGGTCGTCCACCAGCTTGTCATAGAGGGTGCGCGGCGGGCTCATGCGCGCGCCCCCACGCGGTGGCGTCCATCGGCCACGACACATTCCAGCGGCGGATCTTCCCCGTTCAGCACCGCGACCACGCACCGGGCGGCGACCATGTTGGTGCGGGCCAGGCCCTCGCGGGTGGAGGCGCCCGCGTGGGGCGCGGCGATGACGTCGGCCCGGGCGATCAGGGCGTCGGCGACCGGCTGCAGGGTCGGATCGCTCTCGCTCTCGAACACGTCGAGGCCGGCGCCGCCCAGACGTCCCGCCTCAAGGGCGGCCAGCAGATCACGATCCGAGACGAGGCCGCCGCGGGCCGTGTTGATCAGGAAGGCGCCGGGCCGCATCCGATCGATGGCCGTTGCGTCGATCGTGTGCCGGGTCGCCGGACTGAGCGGTGCGTGAAGGGTGACATAGTCGCTCTGCGCCAGCAGGGTCTCGACATCCACGTAGCGAACGCCCGTCCGGGCGGCGTACTCGGGATCGGGCCGCGATGTGGCCACGAGAACTTCGGCCTCGAAGCCGCTGAGACGCTGAACCACGCTGCGCCCGATCCGACCCAGGCCGATAACGCCGACGGTCTTTCGATAGAGGTCTGTCCCCATCAGGATCGACCACGAGCCGGCGTTCATCTGCGCCTGGGCCTCCCGAAAGCGGCGCCCCAGAGCGATCATCATGCCGATAGCCTGGTCGGCGACCGATGCGTCATTGCCGCCGGCCGCAATGGTCACCACCCGCCCCAGCTCGTTGGCCGCCTCGAGGTCCACCCGCTCATAACCGACTCCCCGGCGCGCGATCACCGCCAGGTGCGGCAGGGCCATGAGCAGGAAGCGCGTGACCTTGGCATGGCCGC
>CALEOQ010000275.1 GCA_937910255.1 uncultured Caulobacteraceae bacterium
GGGCGCGTGGCGATGAGTAGGGTGTGGGTTCGCGCGGGGGTGGGAGGGGACACCGGGGATGAGTCGTTTTTTTTTTTAATGATCCGGCGACCACCGTGATCTACACTCTTTCCCTACACGACGCTCTTCCGATCTGGCCCAGGGTGAGCGCGGCGCCAAGCTCAATCCCCGCAGCCAGCGGGGCGCCAATCCGGCCCTGGCCGCCCGGATCGAGCATTTTGGCCAGCATGTGGGTTTCGTGGTCGCCGACACCCTGGAGAACGCCAAGGCCGCCGCGGCCCTGGTGCGCTTCACCTTCGAGGAAGCTCCCGCCGACCTGATCTTCGAGGAAAACCTCGCCCAGGCCGGCCAGCCGGAAGGCGAGGAGGACGTAAGGGTCGGCGACTTCGAGGCCGCCTTCGCCGGCGCCCCCGTGCGCCTGGACGAGACCTATGTCAGCCCGCTGCAGAACCACGCCCAGATGGAGCCCTGCGCCACCACCGCCTGGTGGGAGGGCGATCATGTTACGGTCCACACCTCGATCCAGATGGTGAAGGGCGGCCAGCACACCCTGGCCGAAACCCTGATGATCCCCTCGACCCGGGTCCGCCTGGTGACCCGCTATATCGGCGGCGGCTTCGGCGGCAAGGGCCAGGCCTATGACGACCTGACCCTGGCCGCGCTGGCGGCCCGCGAACTGGGCCAACCGGTCAAGGTCGCCTACACCCGCCAGCAGATGTTCCAGGCGACCATCCATCGCCCGGCCGTGCACATGCGGGTCCGCCTGGGCGCCCAGGCCGACGGCCGTCTCGACGCCTTCGCCCTCGAGGCGGTGACGCACTGCCGCCGGGAGACGCCGTTCACGGAGCATGCGGCCAATTTCGCCCGCAGCCTCTATGCGGCGCCTAACCGGCTGACCGGCCACCGCCTGGTCAAGCTCGACATCCCTGCGGCGGGTCCCATGCGGGCGCCGGGCGAGGCCTCGGGCATGCTGAGTCTGGAATGCGCCATGGACGAACTGGCCGAGCAGCTCGGCCTCGACCCCATCGAGCTGCGGCTGCGCAACGAGCCGGAGACCGACCCCGAAACCGGCAAACCCTTCAGCACCCGCCAGCTGGTCCGCTGCATGACCGAGGGCGCCCAGCGGTTCGGCTGGGACCGCCGCAATCCCAAGCCCGGCCAGGTCCGCGACGGCCGCTGGCTGGTGGGGCTTGGCATGGCCGCGGCCATTCGCGGCAACTTCCTGCTGCCGGCCAAGGCGGGCGTGCGGATCGACGCCGACGGAACCATCACCCTGCGCCAGGGCATGACCGACATCGGCACCGGCACCTACACGATCCTGGCCCAGATCACCGCCGAGACGCTTGGCGTGCCGCTCGCCCAGGTGAAGGTGGAACTGGGGGATTCAGACTTCCCGCCGGCGCCGGGCTCCGGCGGTCAGTTCGGCGCCGCCACGGCGGGGTCTGCGGCCTTCGCCGCCGGCATGAACCTGCGCAAGGCCCTGGCCGAGCTGGCCATCGGCGATCCCAACTCGCCCCTCTATGGCGATGATCCCGAGCTGGTCACCTTCGGCGGCGGCAATATCGCGGTGGACAATCGCGCCGAGCCCCTGGAGCGTCTGGTGGCCCGGGCCGCGCCCGAGGGCGTCTATGTGGAAGGCTCGATCACGCCCGCCGCCGACGCCCGCGACTATTCCCAGCACACCTATGGCGCCCATTTCGCCGAGGTGGGCGTCGATCCCGACACCGGCGAGGTGCGCCTGCGCCGCATGTTCGGGGTGTTCGCCGCCGGCCGTATCCTCAACGCCAAGACCGCCATGAGCCAGATTACCGGCGGGATGATCTGGGGCGTCGGCACGGCCCTGCACGAGTACAACGAGGTCGATCCTCGCTACGGCTCGTTCATCGCTCAGGATTTGGCCGGCTATCATGTGCCGGCCCACGCCGACATCGCCGATCTTTCGGCCATGTTCCTCGACGAGGTGGACGACAAGGCCAATCCGATGGGGATCAAGGGCGTCGGTGAACTGGGCATCGCCGGGGCCGGGGCCGCCATCGCCAATGCGGTCTACAACGCCTGCGGCGCGCGGATCCGGGAATATCCCCTGACACCGGAAAAGGTCCTGGCCGCCCTGCCCTGAAGCGCGGGGCGTTCAACCTCAAACCCGGGCGTGAAGCTCGCCAAGGATGCGGGCGAGATCGCTCTCGCGGAAAGGCTTCTGCAGAACCGGCGTGCCCTTGTCGACGTCGCGCAGGCCCGCATCGCCATAGCCGGTGGCGAAGGCGAAGGGCGCGCCCTTTTCCCGCAGGATGTCTGCCAGCGGGAAGATCGGCTGGCCGCCGAGGTTCACGTCGAGGACGGCGCAATCCAGCTCGCTCGACCCCACCAGGGCGATGGCCTCCTCCAGCCGTGAGGCCGGGCCGATCACCTTGCAGCCGAGATCGCTGAGCATGTCCTCGATCAGCATCGAGACCATCATCTCGTCTTCGACGACGAGAACCCGAAGGCCGGCGAGCTTGGCGAGATCAGTCATAGAAAGGGCTCCAGGGCGCCGGCGCGGCCGGCGAGTGTTGCAGCATAGCTCGGAGAAATGCAAAGGGCGCGAGGCGACAGGGTCGCAGGGGCTTCGAGGGCCTGGGCCAAGGCGCTTTCGAACCGCATGCTTAGATGATCCCCCCGCCCGCCAGCTGCAGAAAACGCTACAGCCCCGCCTGGGTTCCGGCGGCCCGCCTAGTCCTCGACCGGCGCCTCGATCGGCGGCGAGACCCGCAGGGCGGTGATCTGATTGCGCTCGCGCCGGACAATCTGGAAGCGATGGCGGTGGAAGATGAAGGTCTGCCCCACCCGCGGGATGGTCTGGGCCTCATGGATCACCAGGCCCGCCACGGTCACGGCGTCTTCATCGGGCAGCTCCCAGTCCATGGCGCGGTTCAGGTCACGGATCGGCACCGAGCCGTCCACATTGACCGAGCCGTCCGGCTGGGGCCGCACGCCGGGCACGGCCACATCGTACTCGTCCTCGATCTCGCCGACGATCTCCTCAAGGATGTCTTCCAGGGTGATCAGGCCCTTCAGGCCGCCATACTCGTCCACCACCAGGGCGAAGTGGGTATGGCGCTTGAGGAAGGCGTTGAGTTGGTCCTTGAGGTTGGTCGTGTCGGGAATGAACCACGGCTCGCGCAGGAAGCTGGCGATATCCAGGCTGTCGATCCGGCCGTCCGTCTCGGCCATGGCCCTCAGCAGGTCCTTGGCGTGCAGGATGCCGACGATGTTCTCCGGCTCGTCGCGATAGACCGGCATGCGGGTATGGGCGCTGCCCAGGACGGCGGCCACGAACTCGCGCACCGGCATGCTGATGTCGATCATGGAGATCGACTTCCGGTGAACCATCACCTGGCCCACATCCATGTCCGCCAGGTCCAGCACCCCGCCCAGCATCAGGCGGTCGCGGTTCTCCACCAGGCCTTCGGAATGGTGATAGTCCACCGCGCCGCGGATCTCCTCGTGCGCGGCCAGGACGTCGGTGGCCATGTCCAGACGGATGCCGAACGGCCGCAGGGTCAGGCGCACCACCCACTGGGCGCCGTTGGCGAGAGGACCGAAGATCTTCACAACCCAGGTGGCCGGTATCGACAGCAGGCGCGCAGCCCGGTCGGGCTGGGCGATGGCCAGGGTCTTGGGCAGAATCTCGGCGAAGATGACCACCAGGGCGGTCATCACCACCGTGGCGATCAGCGGTCCCGTCGCCCCGGGGATGGCGGCGGTCAGCACCGTGGTGGCCAGCGCCGAGGCGCCGATATTGATGGCGTTGTTGGAGAGAAGGATCGCCCCGATCATCTTCTCCTGGTTGCCGATCAGCCGGTTGACCCGGGCGGCGGCCTTGTCGCCGTCCCGCTCCAGCCGATGCATCCGGCTGCGGCTGGCCGCCGTCATCGAGGTCTCGGTGGCCGAGATCACCGCCGAGAAGAACAACAGGATGAAGATGGCCGGCGCCAGGCCGACAAGGATCGCTGTGATCATGCCGCCGCGCCGGCTGAACCGGCGCCCTCCGAAACCAGGAAATCATGAATGGCCGCGGGATCGACGTCGCGGGCCACGAAGGCCTCGCCCAGGCCCCGGGCGAGGATGAAGGTCAGCCGTCCGCCCTCAGCCTTCTTGTCCTGGCCCATATGGGCCAGCAGGAGATCGGAAGAGCGTCGGGTAGGGAAAGAGTGTAGATCTCGGTGGTCGCCGTATCATTAAAAACAACACCCCCCCCCCCCCCCCCTCCTCTCTGGTTCTGGTTAAGCGATGACACACACAGATCACGCACAGCTGCGCGTC
>CALEOQ010000276.1 GCA_937910255.1 uncultured Caulobacteraceae bacterium
GAGAAGACAGGGATTGGTGATTAGTGTGCTATGGTACGTGTGCATACGAGGTGTGGGTGGTGTGCGTGTTTTGTGGCAAGCGGAAGGCGGCATACGAGATGTCGAGGGGACTGGAGTCCAGACGTGTGCTCTTCCGATCTGCAGGCCCTCGACGCCGGCGCGGGCGGCGGCCTCCATGTCGCCGGGCTTGTCGCCGATCATGAAGGAGGCCTGACGGTCCACCGGCCAGTCGGCCATGGCCCGCAGCAGCATGCCGGGATTGGGCTTGCGGTCAGGCGGGTCGGGGTGGCGATAGCGTTCTTCCGCCGCGTCGGGATGGTGCGGGCACCAGTAGAAGGCGTCGATGCGGGCGCCGTCCTGCGCCAGGGCCTCGCCCATCCGCGCGTGCAGGGCGTGCATGTCGGCCTCGGCATAATAGCCCCGGCCGATCCCCGACTGGTTGGTGACCACGAAGACCCACCAGCCGGCCTGGTTGAAGGCGCGCACCACCGCCCGGGCGCCATCGACCCAGGTGAAATCCGCCCACCGCGACACATAGCCCCGGTCGAGGTTCAGCACGCCGTCGCGGTCCAGGAAGAGGGCGGGCCTCGGCGATCGGGCGTCGGGCGGGGACATGGTCGGCTGAGCCTCCGGAGGGCGGAACGGGGATGGACGCCCCGGTTGTTTCACAAGGGGCGCCGCCCGGTCTATGGTCGCCGCCAGACGATCTGGAGTTCGCCCTTGTCCGTGACTGAATCCGCCCCGCCCGTCCTGGCCATCGATGATCTGAGGGTGACCTTCGACACCCATGACGGCCCGGTCGAGGCCGTGCGCGGGGTGAGCCTGCAGGTGGCCCGCGGCGAGACCCTCGGCGTGGTGGGCGAGAGCGGCTCGGGCAAGAGCCAGACCTTCATGACGGTGATGGGCCTCTTGGCCCAGAACGGCCGGGCCACCGGCTCGGTGCGGTTCCAGGGCCAGGAGATTCTGGGGCTGAAGCCCCGGGCCCTGAACCGCCTGCGCGGCTCGAAGATGACCATGATCTTCCAGGACCCGCTGACGGCGCTCACCCCCCATGTGCGGATCGGCGAGCAGATCGCCGAGCCCCTGCGGCTGCACCTGGGCCTGTCGGCAAGCGACGCCATGGCCCGCGCCCGTCAGTGGCTGGACCATGTGCGCATTCCCGACGCCGCCCGGCGCCTGCGGCAGTATCCGCACGAGCTCTCGGGCGGCATGCGTCAGCGGGTGATGGTGGCCGCGGCCATGGCTGGTGGGCCTGAACTGCTGATCGCCGATGAACCGACCACGGCGCTGGACGTCACCGTCCAGGCCGAGATCCTCGACCTGATGGCCGAGCTGGGCCGCGAGACCGGCACGGCCATGGTGCTGATCACCCACGACATGGGGGTCATCGCCCGCCTCGCCGACCGGGTCTGTGTGATGAAGGACGGCCAGTATGTGGAGGAGGGGCCGGTGCGCGAACTCTTCGCCGCGCCCAAGGTGCAGTACACCCGGGACCTGCTGGATGCGATTCCGCGCCTGGACCGGGCCGACCGCGGCGGCCGCCCGATGGTCGCGCCGGTGGCGGCCGACGCCCCGGTGATCGTCGAGGCGCAGGACGTCAAGGTCTGGTTCCCGATCCGCCAGGGTCTGATGGGCGGGACCCGCCAGCTGCGGGCCGTGGACGGCGTCTCCTTCGACGTGCGCCAGGGCGAGACCCTGGGCGTGGTGGGCGAGAGCGGCTGCGGCAAGTCGACCCTGTCGCGGGCCGTGCTCAATCTGATCAAGCCCACCGACGGGGTCGTGACCCTGATGGGTCGCGACATCACCCACGCCCAGAAGGCGGAGATGCGGGCGGCCCGCAAGGACCTGCAGATCGTCTTCCAGGACCCCCTGGCCAGCCTCGACCCGCGGATGACCATCGGCGACTCCATCGCCGAGCCCCTGAAGATCTTCGCCCCGCAGCTGAACCGCGACGCCCGGGACGCCGAGGTGGCCGGCATGATGGCCCGCGCCGGCCTCTCGCCCGACCTGATCAACCGCTATCCGCACGAACTGTCCGGCGGCCAGAACCAGCGGGTGGGCATCGCCCGGGCCATGATCCTGAAGCCCAAGCTGGTGATCTGCGACGAGGCGGTCTCGGCCCTGGACGTCTCGATCCGCGCGCAGATCATCGACCTGCTCATCGACCTGCAGAAGGAGATGGGCCTGGCGATGATCTTCATCAGCCACGACCTGGCGGTGGTCCGCGAGATCAGCCACCGGGTGATGGTGCTGTTCCTGGGCCGGGTGATGGAGATGGCCGACCGCGACAAGCTCTATGCCGACCCGCAGCATCCCTATACCCGCGCCCTGCTCTCGGCCGCGCCGATCCCGGACCCCGAGCGGGAGCGCAACCGCCAGCGGCTGAAGCTGACCGGCGAACCGCCCAGCCCGATGGATCCGGCCGCCGCCCTGCGCTTCCTGCCCTCGCGGGTCAGCGTCGATCCGCTGGCGCCCATCTACACGCCCCGTCTGACTGAGGTGGCGCCGGGCCATCTGGTGTCGGAGTTCGACGTCGACTGGGAAAACCGCGGCGCAGCTTGAACCGGGGCTTTCGGCAACCCGGCGGAAACCCTTGGAGGCTTAGGGTGGCTTGACTGCAACCCTGTCGAGTATCGCCGTCCATGTCCGCCCTGCACATCGAGGTCGTCCGACCCCAGGACCTGACGCCTGGCCGCCTGCAGCGCTGGACCGAGCTGCAGCGCCCGCAGGCCGACAGCGCCTATGACAGCCCCTTCCTCTCGCCCCACTGGGCGCGGGCGGTGGAGCGGGCCCAGGCGCGCACCGGCGGCGGGGCGCGGGGCGTGCGGGTGGCCGTGGTCACCGACGGCGCCCAGGACCTCGGCTTCATGGCCGCCCATGTGGGCGGGGCGACGGCCCTGCCGGCCGGCGCCCCCTTCTGCGACTATCAGGGCCTGGTGGCCGCGCCCGGCGTGGAGATCGACGCCCGGGCCATCGTCTCGGCCCTGCGGGTCCAGCGGCTGGACTTCTGCCATATGCTGGACGACGTCGGCCCCTTCCAGGGCTTCTCCCACGGGGAGTCGGTCTCCCACGTGATCGAGATCGGCGAAAGCTATGAGGCCTATGCCGCCGAGCGCCGGGCTGCGGGCGTCGGCCTGCTCAAGGATTGCGACAAGAAACGCCGCAAGGCCGAGCGCGAGCTGGGGGAGGTGGTCTTCACCGCCTTCAACCGGTCTTCGGCCGACTATGACCAGCTGATCGCCTGGAAGCGGGCGCAGCTGCGGGCCACCGGCCAGTTCGACATCTTCCAGCCGGGCTGGACACGGCGCCTGCTCGCCGACCTGTTCGAAAGCCGCGACCCCGATTTCGGCGCCACGCTCTTCACCCTGCACATCGGCGGCCAGCTGGCCGCCGCCCACCTGCACCTGCGCAGCGGGCGCACCATCCATGGCTGGCTGATCGCGCACAATCCGGCGTTCGAGCGCTCCTCGCCGGGCCTGCTGCTGTTCCAGGACATCCTGCGCTGGATGGATGCGACCCCCTACAGCCGCCTGGACCTGGGCGCCGGCGACTACCGCTTCAAGCGCGAACTGGCCAATGCCGAGGTCCGGGTCGGCCACGGCTTTGTCGGCCTGCTGTCGCCCGCCACCCTGCTGCGCCAGGCCGCCTACAGCCTGCGCCGCGCGGCCGAAGCCCTGCCGTTGGGCGCGGCCTCGGAACTGCCGGGCAAGGCCATGCGCCGGGTCGACCGCCTGCGGGGCCTGCGCTCGGCCTGACATAGGCGCGACATTGCGGAGGGCGCCCGCGCCCGATAGGTTGCCGGCCTTTCCCGCCCGCGCCATATCTGGGCGGCCTCCCCGGACCACCGACCTTCATGACGCTTTCCATCGACGACATCCGCGCCGCAGCCGACCGGCTGAACGGGCATATCGAGCGCACGCCGTGCCGCCTGTCGAGGACCCTGTCGGAGATTACCGGCGCCGAGGTCTGGGTGAAGTTCGAGAACCTGCAGTTCACCGCCGCCTACAAGGAGCGCGGGGCGCTCAACAAGCTTCTGCAGCTGACCGAGGCCGAGAAGAAGCGCGGCGTCATCGCCGCCTCGGCCGGCAATCACAGCCAGGGCCTGGCCTATCACGCCGCGCGCCTGGGCATTCCGGTGACCATCGTCATGCCGAGGTCCACCCCCTTCGTGAAGGTGCAGCAGACCCGCGCCTTCGGGGCCGAGGTGGTGCTGGACGGCGAGGGCTATGACGAGGCCTCGGGCCGGGCCAAGCAGATCTGCGAGGATCGCGACCTGGTGTTCGTCCATCCGTTCAACGACCTGGACGTCATGGCCGGCCAGGGCACGGTGGCGCTGGAGATGCTGGAGGATGTGCCCGATCTCGATGTCCTGCCCATCCCGATCGGCGGCGGCGGGCTGATCGCCGGCTGCGCCACGGCGGCCAAGCATCTGCGGCCAGAGATCAAGGTGGTGGGGCTGGAGCCGGCCATGTACCCCTCCTTCACCGCCCGCATGCGTGGGGTGAACGGCGCCAGCGGCACGGGCGGGGCGACCATCGCCGAGGGCATCGCCGTCAAGCAGGTGGGCGATGTCAGCTACGGCGTGGCCCGCCCCCTGATCGACGAGGTCCTGCTGGTCGAGGAGCCCTTCTTCGAACGCGCCGTGGCCCTCTACTGCAATGTGGAAAAGACCGTGGCCGAGGGCGCCGGGGCTGCGGCCCTGGCCGGCCTGCTGGCCTATCCCGAGCGGTTCCGCGGCAAGAAGGCCGGCCTGATCATCACCGGCGGCAATATCGACACCCGGCTGC
The DNA here is from genome assembly GCA_937910255.1 of uncultured Caulobacteraceae bacterium. Classification (GTDB taxonomy): domain Bacteria; phylum Pseudomonadota; class Alphaproteobacteria; order Caulobacterales; family Caulobacteraceae; genus Phenylobacterium. The sequence continues at coordinate 4,788 of CALEOQ010000276.1, forward strand.
TAGCCTCTGTCCTGACCCGGGAGCTGGTGCGCGAGCAGCGCCTGGTGTCCCTGCGGATCATCGGCGACGACCGCCCGGGCCTGCTGGGCAACGTCTCGGCGGTCATCGGCCAGATGGGCGCCAATATCGTCGAGGTGGCCCACAACCGCCTGGCCCTGGACGTGCCGGCCAAGGGGGCGGAGTTCGACATCATGATCGAGACCCGCGACGCCCAGCACACCCAGGAAATCATGGAAGCCCTGCGCGAGCGGGGCTATCCGCCCCGCGCCGTCTGACCCTTCACCAGCCAAGGATAGCCTTGATGCTCGCCCCCCTGTTCGCCCTGGCCGCGGCGCTCGCCCTGGTCGCCTGTTCCCCCCAGGGCGGCGAAACCGCCTCCGAGGCTGCGGCCTATATGGAGGAGAACGCCGAGCGCGAGGGGGTCAAGAGCCTGCCCTCGGGGGTCCAGTACGAGATCGTCCGCTCGGGTCCGGCCGAAGGCCTGAAGCCGACCGAGGCCGACGAGGTCAAGGTCCATTACGAGGGCAAACTGGCCGACGGCGAGGTGTTCGACTCGTCCTATGAGCGCGGCGTCCCGGCGGCCATGCCCCTGTCGGGGCTGATCCCGGCCTGGCTCGAAGTGCTGCCCCTGATGCGGCCCGGCGACGAGTGGATCATCACCGTGCCGCCGGAGATGGGTTATGGCGAATCCGGCCAGGGTCCGATCCCGCCCAACAGCGTGCTGATCTTCCGCATCGAGCTGATCGACGTGCTGCCAGGTCCCGGCCGGGTCCAGCGGGGCTGAGGCCGCTCAGAGGGCGGCCTCGAGCACGCCGTAGAGACGGCTGACGTCGATGGGCTTGCTGACATGGCTGTCCATGCCGGCGGCCAGAAGCTCGTCCACCTGATGGGCCATGGCGTCGGCCGACAGGCCGATGATCGGCGTGCGGCGCCGGCTCTGGGCCTGCTCCCGGGCGCGGATTTCGCGGGTGGCGGCCAGGCCGTCCATCACCGGCATGCGCACGTCCATCAGCACCAGGTCCCAGTCCCCGGCCTCCCAGGCGGCGAGGGCGGCGGCGCCGTCGGCGACCATGACCGGCTCGATGCCCAAGGGCGCCAGCAGGGCGCGCAGCACCACCTGGTTGACGCTGTTGTCCTCGGCCGCCAGGACCCGAAGGCCCCCAAGGGCGGTGTCGGGCGTCCCGGGTTCAAGACAGGCCTGCGGCTCGGCGTCCCGCAGGCGGGGCAGGGGCAGGACCAGGGTGAAGACCGAGCCTGTGCCCGGGGTGCTGACCACGCCCAGGGTCCCGCCCATGAGGGCGCAGAGCTCGTGCGAGATGGCCAGGCCCAGGCCCGAGATCGGAAGAGCACACGTCTGAACTCCAGTCACGTCGTAACCTCGTATGCCGGCTTCTGCTTGAAAAAAAAAAAAAGCAAACTAACCTACACGCAGTG
>CALEOQ010000277.1 GCA_937910255.1 uncultured Caulobacteraceae bacterium
TCATCGATCGCGCAGAAACTCTCAAATCTAATGGCGAATCTCCAAGTAGCTTAGCGCCTTCTATCGCTGAGTTGCTTGGCGACGCCTACGCGCCCGTTCACCCAAGAAGCGATAGAGGAGTCTTGCTGGAATCAATCCGGCAAGCTGCTGGAGACGAAGCAACTATATTTGCTTTTTCTATTTTATCTCGCCTAGTAAACGTGAATCAAATTCAAACGATGTCAGAGTTGCGTGGCGCTAATTTAGCGGCCTCACCAGAAATTCTGCAAGTCTCTGATGGCGCGGCTCGGTTGCAAGCGGAGCGCAAGCGCTTCAGAGAAGCCATATCGAGATTTGAGACGGAGGCCGAGAGGCTCACCAATACCAGGGAGCGGGCTTGGCAAGAAAACCTGAAAGCTGCAGATGCAACTGCCCGCTCATGGCATCGAAGCAGGGTGAGGCGGTGGTTGAGGTACGCGAAATCCGCGCGTGACCACCAGACAGACGCTATCAGTAGCATTAAGGCCGTGGAGGCTGCCTACAAAGAGAAAATGGGACTCGCGGCCCCAGTTGAGTACTGGGAAGCCAAGGCCGAGGAGCATCAGAAAGCTGAGCATTGGATGCGAGCGGCGGTCATTGCATTTTTTCCCGCCGCGTTGGCGGGCCTAGCCTTAGCCTTCAATCAGACAGCGCTGTCTCTGATTAAAATGGCGAGCGTCGCGCAAGAGCCGGGGGCCCCCCCGTTCCCTACAGCCGTTTTTATCATCGCATCTGCTGGCCTGGCGTCATGTGCTGGCCTCGTGTTCTGGGTTGGCCGCTTGCTCACCAAGCTCCATCTCAGCCAACACCATCTTCGGCAAGATGCCCGCGAGCGTGCGACGATGACTAAGACATACTTGGCGCTAATCGAGAACGGCGCAGCGTCGGCAGAAGAACGTCAAATCATCCTGAACGCGCTCTTCCGCAACACTTCAGATGGAATTGTGAGAGAGGAAGGTGGCCTAGATCCTTCCATCGCCGCCGCACTCGGAAAATTCTTGGCTCGGCCATAACTCTCCTCGCTCGGAAGCATCGTCGCCTCGGCCTGAGGGGTCAGGCCTTCGGCTTGGCCATGTTGGCGAGCGCCGCGCCGATCTCCATGGGCATGGGGAAGACGATGGTGGTGTTCTTGTCGGCCCCGATGTCGGACAGGGTGTTCAGATAGCGCAGCTGCATGGCCTCGGGGATGGTCGCCAGGGTCTGGGCGGCCTCCAGCACGGCGTGGGCCGCCTGCTTCTCTCCCTCGGCGTTGATCACCCGGGCGCGGCGGTTCCGTTCGGCCTCGGCCTGGCGGGCGATGGCGCGGATCATGCTCTCGTCGATGTCGACGTGCTTGATCTCCACATTGGCGACCTTGATGCCCCATTCCTCGGTCTGGCTGTCGAGGATCGATCGGATGTCCTGGTTGAGCTTGTCCCGCTCGGCCAGCATGTCGTCCAGGTCGTGCTTGCCGAGCACCGAGCGCAGGGTTGTCTGGGCGAGCTGGCTGGTGGCGTCCATGTAGTTCTCCACCTGGATCACCGCCCGGTCGGCGTCGATGACCCGGAAGTAGATCACCGCCGAGACCTTCACCGAGACGTTGTCTCGGCTGATCAGGTCCTGGCTCGGCACGTCGAGCACGATGGTTCGCAGGTCGACCCGAACCATTTGCTGCACGACCGGGATCAGCAGGATCAGGCCCGGCCCCTTGACGCCGGAGAACCGGCCGAGGGTGAAGACCACCGCGCGTTCGTATTCCCGCATCACCTTCACGGCCTGCAGCAGGACGACGATGACGAGGATCAGAAGTGCGCCGTAACTGGCGATATCGAACATGGGCTTTCCTTCCTTTGGCGCTCAGGGCGCCGGTGGTTCGGTGTCTGGAGCAGGTTCGACGATGAGGATCAGGCCGTCCCGGCCGGTGACGCGGACCTTCTGGCCGGGCGCCAGGGCGGCCGGCGAGCGGGCCTGCCAATCTTCGCCCTGGGTATGAACCCAGCCTTCGCCGGCGTCCCAGTGGCGCACCTCGCCCGAGGCGTGGCTCAGGGATTGCGCGCCGGTGACCACCTGCAGCCGGGCCGCCTTCAGGGCCGAACGGATGGCGATCAGGAAGAAGGCGAGGCTGAGGCCGACCGTGGCGAAGACCACATAGGGCGACAGACGGTAGCCCGGCATGTCGCGGATCAGCAGCATGGAGCCGATGGCCAGACTGATGGCGCCGGCGACGCCGAAGACGCCAAGCCCCGGCATCGCCGCCTCGGCCACCAAGAGACCGATCCCCAGCAGCATCAGGGCTGCGCCCGCATAATCCACCGGCAGCATGTTGAGGGCGAACAGCCCCACCACCAGGCAGACGGCCCCGACCGCCCCCGGTCCCACCGCGCCAGGCGACATGAACTCGAAGATCAGGCCGTAGACCCCGATCATCAGCAGGATGTAGGCGATGTTGGGATTGGTGATCACCGCCAGCGCCCGCGCCCGCCAGTCCGGCGACAGCCGCTCCACCGTGGCGCCGGCGGTGCGCAGCACATGGGGGTCGCCGTCCAGCTGCACCGTCCGGCCGTCGGCCTGGGCCAGCAGGTCGTCCAGGTCCCGGGCGAGGATCTCGATCACATTCTGATCATAGGCCTCCCGCGCCGTCAGGGTGGCGGCCTCCCGCACCGCCAGCGCGGCCCACTCGGCGTTGCGGCCCTGCAGGCCGGCCAGGGACCGGATATAGGCCACCGCATCATTGGTGATCTTGGCGGTCATGGCGTCGCCGCCCTGGGCGGGCGCCGCCTCGCCCTCTTCGCCTTCGGGTTCGGCCGGGCTCAAGGGGTTGCTTCCGCCCATCTGCACCGGCGTCGCCGCCCCCAGATGCGCGCCGGGCGTCATGGCGGCCAGATGACTGCCATAGAGGATGTAGGTCCCGGCGCTGGCGGCCCGCGATCCGGCCGGGGCGACGAAGACCGCGACCGGAACGGGCGAGGCCAGGATGTCGGCGATGATGTCCCGGGTCGAGGAATCCAGGCCGCCCGGCGTGTCCATGGTGATGACCACCAGCTCGGCCGATCGCTCGCGGGCGGTCTCCAGGCCCTGGCTCAGATATTCGGCGGTCCCCGGCCCGACGGCCCCGTCCAGCTCAAGGACCAGGACCAGCGGCGCAGGGCCCTCCTGCGCGCGGGCGGCCGGGGCGTTGGTGATCCAGACGGCGGCGACCAGCAGGAGAAGTCCCGCCATCAGGCCTCGCATGGTCGGTTGCGTCGTCTGACGCCGCATCACCGCATCCTCTCCGTCCGCTCGGCGGCAAGTCTAGGCCCGCGGCGCGGTCCATGTCTTCCCTAACCGGCTTGATCTGTCGCCCGCGAGGCGCCACCGAAGGCGGGTCAGCCCAAGGAGCCCCGCCATGAAGACCCGCGCCGCCGTCGCCTTCGAAGCCAAGAAGCCGCTGGAGATCGTCGAACTGGATCTGGAGGGGCCCAAGGCCGGCGAGGTGCTGGTGGAGATCAAGGCCACAGGCATCTGCCACACCGACGCCTACACCCTGGACGGCCTGGATTCCGAAGGCGTCTTTCCCTCGATCCTGGGGCATGAGGGGGCGGGCGTGGTGGTCGAGGTGGGGGCTGGCGTCACCAGCCTGAAGCCCGGCGACCATGTGATCCCGCTCTACACACCCGAATGCCGCCAGTGCAAAAGCTGCCTGTCGCGCAAGACCAACCTCTGCACGGCGATCCGCGGCACCCAGGGCAAGGGCGTCATGCCCGACGGCACCAGCCGGTTCTCCTACAAGGGCCAGATGGTCCACCACTATATGGGCTGCTCCACCTTCTCGAACTTCACGGTCCTGCCGGAGATCGCGCTGGCCAAGATCCGGGCCGACGCCCCCTTCGACAAGGCCTGCTATATCGGCTGCGGGGTGACCACAGGGGTGGGCGCGGTGACAAACACCGCCAAGGTGGAGCCCGGCGCCAACGCCGTCGTCTTCGGCCTCGGCGGCATCGGACTGAACGTCCTGCAGGGTCTGCGGATGGTCGGCGCCTCAATGATCATCGGGGTGGACATCAACCCCGACCGCGAGGAATGGGGTCGCCGCTTCGGCATGACCCACTTCGTCAATCCCAAGACCCTGGACGGCGACGTGGTCGCCCATCTGGTGGAGATGACGGGCGGCGGCGCCGACTACACCTTCGACTGCACCGGCAATGTCCAGGTCATGCGCCAGGCTCTGGAGGCCTGCCATCGCGGCTGGGGCGAGAGCATCATCATCGGCGTGGCCGAGGCCGGGAAAGAGATCGCCACTCGACCGTTCCAGCTGGTCACCGGGCGGGTCTGGAAAGGCACGGCCTTTGGCGGCGCCCGCGGGCGCACCGACGTGCCGACCATCGTCGACTGGTACATGAACGGGAAGATCGAGATCGACCCGATGATCACCCACACCATGCCGCTCGAAGACATCAACAAGGCCTTCGACCTGATGCATGCGGGCGAGAGCATCCGCAGCGTCGTGGTCTTCTGAGGTCGCCCGATGAGTATTGAGGTTCTCCAGCAGCATCGCGTCCATGGCGGGACCCTGCGCTATCTCCGCCACCAGAGCGCCGTCACCGGCACGCCCATGCGCTTCTCGCTCTTCCTGCCGGACGGCGAGGGGCCGTTCCCCATGCTGGTCTGGCTCTCGGGCCTGACCTGCACGGAGGACAACTTCACCACCAAGGCCGGCGCCTATGGCCCGGCCGCCGCCCACGGCCTGGCCATCCTGGCGCCCGACACCAGCCCCCGCGGCGAGGGCGTGGCCGACGATCCTGCCTATGATCTGGGGCAGGGGGCCGGCTTCTATGTGGACGCCACGCAAGAGCCCTGGGCGCCCCACTTCCAGATGGAGACCTATGTCACCGGCGAACTGCTGGAGACGGTGGTCGCGGAATTCCCCATCGCGCGGCAGAAGATCGGCGTCTCCGGCCACTCCATGGGCGGCCATGGCGCCCTGACGCTGGCCCTGCGCCACCCGGACATCTTCCGCTCGGTCTCGGCCTTCGCCCCCATCTGCTCGCCGACCCGCTGCCCGTGGGGGGAGAAGGCGTTCACCGCCTATCTGGGCGAGGATCGCACCACCTGGGCGGACCACGACGCGGCCCGGCTGATCGAGGCCGGCGCGGCCCAGGGCCGGTTCGACGACATCCTGGTGGACCAGGGTCTCGGCGACAACTTCCTGGCCGACCAGCTCAAGCCTGAGCTCATGGAGGCCGCCTGCGCCGCCGCCGGCCAGAAACTGACGCTGCGCCGCCAGGCCGGCTACGACCACTCCTACTTCTTCATGGCCAGCTTCATCGCCGACCACGTGGCCTTCCACGCGGCGCGGTTGAAGGGCTGAGGGTTAGGAGCCGCCTGGCTAAACTGCGGCTCCTGGCTTCGCCGGTCCTATCAGGGCGCCCACGGAATCTTCGGAGGGGTGTTGGCGATCGCCATGCTGGCGTCGTTAGCTTCGGCGACGTCGATAACGTGCCGCGGCCAAAAGGGGAGTTCGCTCCCCAGCCAGAGGGCGTCGGATTCAGATGTCGATGCCGGCTCGTTGTTCAGGACGCCGATGTAACCATCCTGGGTTCTTCCCGTCACCACGACCCACATGCGTTCAAAGATGGCTGGGTCTTCGGCGTCATCGATTGCGATCTTGAAGATCAGCTGTGCAAAATCGCCCGGCTCCAACGCCTCGCGGACCCACAGCGGCGGGATCTCGAAGCGATCTGGCGCAGCGGCTTGGCGCTGTTCTCCGTCGTCAAGCGACCAACCGTCACGATCAAAATCTGGTTCGCGCATCCCACCCCCCGGTAAGGTCCGGTCGCGAGGATGCGTTTGTTTTCGGTCTTGGACAATCTCGGGCAGGCGTCGCGATCGGCGCTGCGGTCGAGGGCGGAGGCGGCCCATCCACCCCACCTCGTCATGCTCGCCCCTGTGGCGAGCATCCCTGTCGAGGGCGGGCGCGCGCGGCGAGAGGGATTCTCGGCACAAGGCCGAGAATGACGAGGGGGAGGGGACGACAGCGCCCGCCCCCTAATCCAACGCCCCGACATCCAGCACGGGCGAGGCGTCTATGCCCTCGGCGTTGAGCAGGGCCGCGACACGCTCCAGGCCGGCGATGATCGAGATCGGAAGAGCACACGTCTGAACTCCAGTCACGTCGTAATCTCGTATGCCGTCTTCTGCTTGAAAAAAAAAATCCACCACTCCTCACTACATCAGGCTCAGCACCGC
>CALEOQ010000278.1 GCA_937910255.1 uncultured Caulobacteraceae bacterium
ACCTGCTCAAATACGACGACGTGGTGAACGACCAGCGCAAGGCGGTGTTTGAGCAGCGCCAGGAGTTCATGGAGGCCCAGGACCTCACCGACGTCATCGCCGAGATGCGCGCCGACACCATCGAGGATCTGGTCAACCGCCACCTGCCGCCCAAGGCCTATGCCGAGCAGTGGGATATCGAAGGCCTTGATGAACGGGTCCGCGAACTGCTGGGCCTGGAGTTGCCGGTGCGCGAATGGGCGGCCGAGGACGGCATCGCCAACGAAGAGATTCACGAGCGGATCACCCAGGCCGCCGAGGCCCGGGCCGCCGAGCGTGAGGTTATGCTGAGCCCCGAGCGGATGCGGATGCTGGAAAAGAGCTTCCTGCTGCAGACCATCGACCTGCAGTGGCGCGAGCACCTGATGCACCTGGACCACCTGCGCAACGTCATCGGCCTGCGCGGCTATGGCCAGCGCGATCCCCTGAACGAGTACAAGACCGAAGCCTTCTCCCTGTTCGAGAAGCTGCTCACCGACCTGCGCCACAACGTCACCAAGTGGATGATGACCGTGGAGATCCAGGTTGAGCCAGCGCCCGCCGCGCCGCCCCCGCCGGAGCGTTTGGTCGAGGTGCACCTCGACCCCCTGACCGGCGAGAACGCCGCCACGGCCGGCGCCCTGCCCTCCGGCATGGCCCGGGACCAGCGCGAGGCGCTGCCGATCTCGTCCCTGCCCGCGGGCTGGGAGCAGACCGGCCGGAATGCGGCCTGCCCGTGCGGTTCGGGCAAGAAGTTCAAGCACTGCCACGGGGCGCTGGTCTAGGTGAGCGTGCCGCCGCCTCAGGCCGGCGGCTATTCTGTTATATTATTACATCTTGTGATTGGCGGCGGCCTCGGCTCCGCCTAAGGTGTTCGCACAGCCTGCGCGCCTTGGGGGGACACCATGCTTGAACTCGACTTCTGGACGCGGCGGATGCGCCTGCTGGGTCTGATCGCGGTGGCGATCAGCATCCTGACCTGGACGGCCGAACTCACCGGCATGGTCTATGTCTGTCCCTATTGCCGGACGCAGCGGACGGTGATCGGCCTGCTCGGCCTGCTGATGCTGACGCCCAATCCCGGCTTCTGGATCGCCCGCTATCTGGGCTCGATCCTGGCGGTGTTCGGCCTGGTGGTGGGATCGACCCAGCATTTCAACGGCTGGCGCAAGGTGATGAAGGGCGAGTTCGTCCTCTCGCCCAAGGTCTATGACGACGCCTTCCTGCTCTCCGGCGCGGCCATCTTCATTATCGTCGCCCAGATCCTGCTGCTCTACGCCTATCGCAAGCCCGCCGCGGCGGAGCCTGTCACCCCGTAGAGCGCGTTCCGATAAGTGGGAACCGGTTATCGGAACAAAACGCGCTCAAGTCTTTGAGTTTAGATCGTGGTGCGGCCAGACGGCTCCTTCTGATCGCATCATGATCTAAGGGTGACGAAGGTCTCGCTCTCGATCAGCCACTGACCGCGGACCTTGGTCCAGGCGGCCAGGTACCAGCCGGCGATGTGCTCGCCCTGGCTGCGGGAAACCGCCACCCAGGTTCCGCGCTCAGCCGCGCGCACGCCGGCGGCGTCCAGCTCCACCGCCTCGGGGGTGCGGACGAAGGCCTGGAAGTCCTGGTCGGCGAACTGGCCTGCAAAGGCCGCGATCACCGCCTCGACCCCGATGATCAGCGATCCGTCGCCGACGATCACGTTCACCCCGGGGACGAAGAAGGGCTTCAGCCGCGCCGCCTCCTTCGCCGCGATCAGCCTGTTGGTCAGGCGGCGGCGGGCCAGGATGGCGTCCTGGGGCGTGGTCACGGCTCGACCACCACCGTGCCCACCTTGGTCCCGGCCTCCACGGCCTCGTGGGCCGCGGCGCAGTCCTCGAGCGGGTAGGTCCCGGCGACCGACAGGATGGCCTGGCCCGTGCCGATCCAGGCGGTGATGTCGGCCTGGGCCCGGCGCCTCGCCTCATGCGGGCTGACCGGCAGATAGACCCCGTGGATCGACAGGTTCAGGCCCATCAGGACGCCGGCCGGGATCATCGGCTCCCGGCTCCCCTTAGTGGCGTAATAGGCCACCGAGCCGTTCAGGCTGACACTGGCCAGGGTGGCCGCAGCATTGCCGCCGAAATCCACCTCGACCACGTGATGCACGCCCTGGCCATCGGTCAGGTCCCGCACCCGCGCGGCCACATCCTCGCGGCGATAGTCGATGGTGTGGTCAGCGCCCCCGGCCCGGGCGCGCTCGGCCTTATCGGCGTTGGAGACGGTGGCGATCACGGTGGCGCCGGCCCATTTGGCGAGTTGCACGGCATAGTGGCCCACGGCGCCGGCCCCGCCGGTCACCAGCACGGTGCGCCCCTGCACCGGCCCCGCCAGGAACAAGGCCCGGTGGGCGGTCATGCAGGGAATGCCGAGCGTCGCGCCCTCCGCGAAAGACACATCGTTGGGCAGGGCGCGGACCAGATCCACGTCCAGCTCGATATATTCCGCCGCCGCCCCAAAAGCCCGGCCATTGCGCTGGCCGTTGTAAAACCAGACTCGACGGCCGACCCAGGCCGGCGAGACGCCCGGCCCCACCGCCTCGACCACGCCGGCGCCGTCGCTGTGGGGAATGATCTTCGGATAGGCCATGGGCGCGCCGGACGCCCCGCCGCGCATGCCGACGTCGGACGGATTGACGCCCGAAGCCTTCACCGCGATCAGCACCTGGCCCTGGCCGGCCTGGGGCTTGGGCTGGTCGCCCAGCTGCAGCACGTCTCGGGCGGTTCCTGTCCTGTCGTACCAGACGGCGCGCATATGACCTCCAATATTGCCTGTCGGCCCCTGGATGGCCCGCTGTGGCGAGCGATACAAGCCGGGGCTTCCGCAACGGCGCCCCTTCGTCGAGCGGGCCGCCTCGTCTATGAACAGGGTTCACCTGCCGCCGGAGACGAGACCATGGCCGAGCCCGACCTGTTTGCGCCCCTCAGCTTCGCCCATGGGCCTGAGATGAAGAACCGCTTCATGCTGGCCCCGCTGACCAACACCCAGAGCCACGCCGACGGGACCCTGTCGGACGAGGAGTTCCACTGGCTGACGATGCGGGCCAAGGGCGGCTTTGGCCTGACCATGACGTGCGCGTCCCACGTCCAGAAGATCGGCCAGGGCTTTCCCGGCCAGCTCGGCGTCTTCGCCGACGATCATCTTCCGGGCCTCACCCGTCTGGCCGCCGCCATCAAGGCGGAGGGCAGCGTCGCGGTCCTTCAGCTGCATCATGCCGGCAACCGCTCGCCCCAGGAGCTGATCGGCGAGGCGCCCGTCTGCCCCTCAGACGACCCTGACACCGGCGCCCGGGCGCTCAGTGAGGCCGAGGTCGCCGACCTGATCGAGGCCTTCATCGCCGGCGCCGAGCGCTCCAAGCGGGCAGGCTTCGACGGGGTCGAGGTCCACGGCGCCCACGGCTACATCCTCTGCCAGTTCCTCTCGCCCGACCTGAACCATCGCACCGACGCCTATGGCGGATCGCCTGAGAACCGCGCCCGGATCATCGTCGAGATCGTCGAGGGCATCCGCGCCCGCTGCGGCGAGGACTTCCTGCTGGGCCTGCGCCTGTCGCCGGAGCGTTTCGGCCTCAAGCTGACCGAGATCCGCGACCTGGCCGCCCAGATGCTGGTTCACCCGGCGCTCGACTTCCTCGACATGTCCCTCTGGGACGTGCGCAAGGCGCCGACGGAAGAGGCCTTCAAGGGTCGCA
>CALEOQ010000279.1 GCA_937910255.1 uncultured Caulobacteraceae bacterium
GGTTGTCTGTGTGTACCGAGTCGGAGTAGTTGTCGTCCGCCGTCTCTCGTGCTGTGTTATGTTTTTTTTTTTTTCAAGCAGAAGACGGCATACGAGATTACGACGTGACTGGAGTTCAGACGTGTGCTCTTCCGATCTTGCTGTCCATGGCCAGCGGCGCCGACCTCTACGCCCTGCGCTTCGTGGACCGCGGCTCCGGCGCCCTGGAAGGCGCCTGGCGCGACGCCCGACGCCCCGGCGCCCTGGATGGTTTCGGCTTCCTGGACCATATCGAGCGCAGCGGCGGCAAGGTGACCCTGCGCTTCTCGCCCCGCCCCGGCGCGCCGCCGACGGTGATCACCCTGTCCTCGGCGGGCCAGGACCAGTGGTCGGGGGAAATGATCGAGAGCGGCACGCCCCGCAGCGTCACCCTGCGCCGCCGCTAGAGGGTTCTCAGCGCGCCCGTCGCCGCCTGGGTCGCCAGCCCCAGGGGACCTGGCGCATAGGCCTGCGCCGCGCTGTGGCCCCAGACCGGGCCGGGCCAGGCGGGATCGTCGGCCCGGCGGCCCACCACATGGATGTGAAGCTGTGGGGTGACATTGCCCAGGGCGCCCACGTTCAGCTTTTCCACCGGCCGGCCCAGGGCTGCGCCGATCGCCCGAACCGCCCGGCCGGCGGCCAGGATTTCCGCCATCAGACGGGCCTGGTCGGCCGGCGACAGGTCCTCCAGCTCCCGGGCGGCGGCCAGGCGCGGGATCAGCACGACCCAGCCATAGCGGGCGTCATCCTGCAGCCGGGCCTCGCAGAGGGGGAGCTCGAGCAGGGGGTGGGAGGTGGCGACAAAGGCGGGGTCGAGGGCGAACATGGCGCCAGACTGAGGCCACAGCGCCGGGGCCACAAGCCAGCAGCCTTGCCGCCGGGGCGCCGCTTGGGTTAGGGACCGCCAACAAAGTCGGCCAAAGCCAGGAGATACCCCATGACCAGCAAGACCCCGATCCGCGTCGCGGTCACCGGCGCGGCCGGCAATATCGGCTACGCCCTGCTCTTCCGCATCGCCTCGGGCGAAATGCTCGGCAAGGACCAGCCGGTCATCCTGCAGATGCTGGAGATCCCCACCGAGGGCGCCCAGAAGGCCCTGAAGGGCGTCGCCATGGAGCTGGACGACTGCGCCTTCCCGCTGCTGGCCGACATGGTGCTGACCGACGATCCGAAGGTGGCCTTCAAGGACGCCAACTGGAGCCTGCTGGTGGGCTCCAAGCCCCGCGGCCCCGGCATGGAGCGCGCCGACCTCTTGAAGGACAACGGCAAGATCTTCATCGCCCAGGGCCAGGCCATCGACGCCGTCGCCGCCGATGACGCCCGTGTCGCGGTGGTGGGCAACCCCTGCAACACCAACGTGATGATCGCCGCCAGCCAGGCCAAGCGCCTGAGCCCTGACCGCTTCACCGCCATGGTGCGCCTGGACGAAAACCGCGGCCGCGCCCAGCTGGCCAAGAAGGCCGGCGTGTCGATCAACGACGTCAGCGACCTCTACATCTACGGCAACCACAGCCCGACCATGTTCGCCGACTTCACCCACGCCAAGATCGGCGGCAAGGCCGCCGCCGACGTCATCGGCGACGAAGCCTGGCTGAAGAACGACTACCTGCCCACCGTGGGCAAGCGCGGCGCGGCCATCATCGAGGCCCGCGGCCAGTCTTCGGCGGCCTCGGCGGCCAACGCCCTGATCGACCATGTCCGCGACCTGGTCACGCCGGGCAAGATCCACTCCGTCGCCGTCAATTCGGAAGGCCGCTATGGCTTTGCGGAAGGCGTCTGGGCCGGCATGCCGGTGAAGACCACCGCGCCGGGCGCCTATGAGGTCGTCACCTCCTACGAGATGGACGAGTTCGCCAAGTCGAAGATCGCGCTGACCAATGACGAGCTGGTCGGCGAGCGCGACACCGTGAAGGACATGCTCGGCTGATCGCCGGCTTGTGCGGGTCGCGGCGTTCGCGCCGCGGCCCGCATGTCCGACCGGCGCCAGGGGTCTTGCGCCCCGCAGCCGCAAAGGCCACATCTGGCCCATGTTCATCCAGACCGAAACCACCCCGAACCCCGAGGTCCTGAAGTTCCTGCCCGGCCGCGACGTGGCCGGCGAGGGCAGCCATGACTTCCGCACCATGGAGGCGGCCCAGGCCTCGCCCCTGGCGGCCGATCTCTTCGACATCGAAGGGGTGGAGCGGGTCTTCTTCGGGCCGGACTTCGTCACCGTGGGCAAGGACGTCCACTCGGCCTGGCCGCACCTGAAGGCGCCGATCCTGGCGGCCATCATGGACCATTTCACCTCCGGCCGGCCGCTGTTCACCGGCGAGGCCGCCGCCCTGGACGAGGTCGAGCCCGTCTATGAGGGCGAGGTCGCCCAGATCGTCACCGAGATCAAGGAGCTGCTGGACAGCCGCATCCGTCCGGCCGTGGCCCAGGACGGCGGCGACATCGTCTTCTCCCGCTTCGAGGCCGACACCGGCGTGGTCTGGCTGCACATGAAGGGCGCCTGCGCCGGCTGCCCCTCGTCCACCGCGACGCTCAAGTCCGGGGTCGAGAACATGCTCAAGCACTACGTCCCCGAAGTGACCCGGGTCGAACAGACCCTGTAGGGCGCGGACGCCCTTCTTTTAGCCCCTGGCCAAGGCGCTGGCCGCCTTGCCGTCATACTGGCCGCCGAAGTGCGTCTTCAGGTGGGCCATGATGGCCCCGACGTTGGCGTCGGGGTTTGCGGCTCGGAAATCGTCGATGGCCTGGCGCAGTTCCGAGTCCGTCATCTGCTTCGGGCCATACGCGGACAGGATCGCCAGCTCGGTCTCCGCGGCCTTGATGCGCTGGTCGACCTTGGACGCATCGCCGCCGGCCTCGATCAGGCGCACGCGCTCGCTCGCGAGGTTCTCGAGGGTCAGTTTCGTATTCTTCAGGAACTTCGCGACGGTCGCGGCGACCTTGTCATCGGTGATTTCCGTCACGCCGCGCTTGAACTCCTCGGTCGTGATCTGCGTGGCTTCGCCGATCAGCGTGGTGAGCAGGTCAGCCTTCAGACGGTCGTTCGACTTACGCGCCGCGAGTTGGTCAGCCTTGAGCGCGTCGAGCAGAGCCATGTCGCCGTCCTTTCAATTCAATCTGTTCGATAGGTCTGTGGTGGAACGAGACCGCCGTTCAAGCGCGGTCGCGCCGTAGGACCACCGTAGCAGGCGCAGCCATATCAAACTGTTTTCCCGAGAAGCCCTCGAAATGGAGCGGCGGTACCGTCTTCGTGATCATCTACTTCGTTCGGCCTTCCCTCGCTCGACCGCAAACAACGGCTCCAACCAGGCGTGCAGCTCATTGAAGTTGGCACCTTGCGGCAGCGGGTGGTCGTCGATGAATTGCGCGTCCAAGTACTGGCTCAGATACGCTTCGCCAGTCCTCCGAGGATGGTTGGCAAGCCAGGATTCGTAAAAATTCGACTGAACCTCGTAGTGGTGCGACAAGATGAAATCGCTCCATGCGTCCCTGACCTCATCTTCATCCTGAAGGGTGATGAATGCAGTCTGCTCCATTCGGCGATCATCTGGACTGCCCCACGCCTCGCTCATCGCGGCAATGGCTTCCGCGTCGGTCAGATCGGAAGAGCGTCGTGTAGGGAAAGAGTGTAGATCCCGGTGGTCGCCGTATCATTAAAAAAACAACCCCCCCCCCCCCCCCCCACCGCCCCCCGTTATTACAAGACCCGCTGGACACCCCTCTT
>CALEOQ010000280.1 GCA_937910255.1 uncultured Caulobacteraceae bacterium
GGGGGGGGGTCGGGGGGGGGTGGGGGGGGAGGGGCGGGCGGCACAGCGCGGCCGGGCGGTCCGGGGGTGGACCGGGTTGCGTCCCGGGGCTCGGGCCCCATGGGGGGGGTGGTGGTGCCGGGCGTGGGGACGGGCTTCGCGCGCGCCCTGCTGGAGCTGGGGGGCAACAACGCGGCCGGCGTCGCCCCCTCGGCCGATCTAGACCTGACCCTGCGGGGCGTGGCCTTCGCCGCCATGGGCACCGCCGGCCAGAGGTGCACCAGCCTGCGCCGCCTGTTCGTGCATGAGGATGTCTATGACGCCTTCATACCCCGGCTGAAGGCGGCCTACGCCTCCGTCGCGGTCGGCGATCCCCGGGCCGAGGGCGTCCTGGTGGGGCCGCTGATCGATGAGGCGGCGAGTAAGGCCATGGTGCGGGCTCTGGATGAGGCGAAGGCCGGCGGCGGCGTCGTGCATGGCGGCGAGCGCCTGGACGGCCCCGGCGTCTATGTCCGCCCCGCCCTGGTGGAAATGCCGGACCAGGGCGAGGTCATGCTGCGGGAGACCTTCGCGCCGATCCTCTATGTGGTCCGCTATCGCGACCTGAACGCGGCGATCGCCGCCCAGAACGCCGCTCCCCAGGGCCTGTCCTCTTCGATCTTCACCCTGGACCTGCGGGAGGCCGAGCGGTTTCTCTCGGCCGACGGCTCGGACTGCGGCATCGCCAATGTGAACATCGGCCCGTCCGGCGCCGAGATCGGCGGGGCGTTCGGCGGCGAGAAGGAGACCGGCGGCGGGCGTGAGGCCGGCTCGGACGCCTGGAAGGCCTATATGCGCCGGGCGACCAATACGGTGAACTATGGCGCGACCCTGCCGCTGGCCCAGGGCGTCCGCTTCGACATCTGAGACCGCGTCCGGGGCTCAGCGCCCCTGGGCCGCGCGCATGGCGGCGGCCTTGACCCGGTCGGGCAGGGTGGTGAACCAGGCCTGGGGCGAGAGGCGTTCAGCCACCCGTCGGCGGCCCGCCGCGGCCAGCGCCGCCCGGCGTCCGGGGTCCGCGCGCAGGCCGGCCAGGGCCTGTGCGGCGTGTCCGATGTCCGGTTCGGCCCAGCTCTGGCCGGCATAGAGCCCCTGGGGGTCCTCGACCGGGGTGCGGCCCGCCGGGATCATCAGGGCCACCTCGTCGTCGAGGAAATCGGTCACGCCGGACCAGGCGGTGGCCAGGACCGGGGTCCCCAGGGCCAGGGCCTCGGCGGGCGTCAGCCCAAAGCCCTCCGACCGGTGCAGCGAGATCAGCACGTCGGAGCCAGCGATCAGGGCCAGGACATCGGCATAGGGCCAGGCCGCGTCGATGATCTCCACATTGGCCGGCGCCCCGGCCCGGAGCCTGGCCATCGCCTTGGGATGCTGGCCGCCGTTCTGGGTCTTGATCACCAGGCGCACGGCGGGATCGTCTCCGAAGGCCCGGGCGAAGGCGGCCATGGCCCCTTGCGGGTTCTTGCGGGCCTGGGAGGAGTTGAAGTCGAACAGCGCGAGCGCCTGGAAGCCCGCCCGCCGCAGGGCCGGGCGCACGTCCTCGTAGTCTTCCAGGAACAAGGGATGAGGCACGACCCGAACCGGCGCCCGGGCGCCCGCCAGGCTGGCGGCCACGAACCGGCTGGGCGCCCAGACCTCATCGACCATGGCGGCGTCCTTCCGCCACTGGGGCGGGGCGACCGGCAGCTCCCAGGCCCAGTAGCCGTAGCGGGGGCCGATCACCCGCCGGGGGCCCATCTGACCCAGGGCGGCCAGAAGCTCCGGGGGGTTGAGGTGGAAGATCCAGGCCGCCGCCGGGCTCGGCGGGGGGCCTTCCGCGCTCCCGCTCAGGGCCGCCCCGGCGGCCTCGATGCGCTCCCCCGGAACCCCCAACGCCTCGAAAGCCCCCGCCGCCAACCCGGCGCACGCCCCCCTCCCCCGCTCGCC
>CALEOQ010000281.1 GCA_937910255.1 uncultured Caulobacteraceae bacterium
GCTGGAGTGACAGGCGCCCCCCGGGCCTGACGAGGTGGGCGGGACGCGTGAGGGGGCGGGTGGCAACGGGGGGGGTGCAGGAGCGGCGGCCGCCGGGGAGGCAGAAAGAGACGGCGAGGCGCGGGCCGGCGCTGGGGGCGGCGGAGGCGCGCACGCTGGCGCTGGAGGTGGCGTGCACGAGCACTGTCGGAGCAACCACCGCGTAGACGCCCGGCACCTTCACGCCATGGCCGGGCGAGGTGCAGCAAGGGGGATTGGACGGCGGCGGCGGGGGCGGGGGCGGCTTGCAGCAGGGCGGCGGCGGTGGTGTGCAGCAGGCGGGCGGCGGCGGCTCACAGCAAGCCTCAGCCCGTTCGGGCGCAGCGCCTGCCAACAGGAAAAGACCCGATCCCAGGATCAAGCCAAGCAGGGTCTTATGCGGCGCCATCTCGGCCTCCAAACTCAATACTACGGACCCCTGCAAATTCCGCGCCGGGGCGCCCCTGACCAGGGAGCGCCCCACCGTGACTGTCCCGGAGAGAGACAAAGCCGGCTTGGTCCGAATCCTTCTGCAAGCCCCATGCGGCCGCGTTTGGCCGCGACTGGAGCCGCGCAGCGATGTCGATGTGCCATCCAAACACGGAACGGTTGATAGACTATTGGCAAAGCCGGGCGCTTGACGGCGCGCCGCCGCCCCGGACGTCCATCAGTCCGGCCGATTTCGCCGACCTTCTGCCCCAGGTGGTCATGCTGGGTCGGGTCTGTTCGGGCATCTATCCGATCCGCCTGGCCGGCGCCCTGGTCGGGGAGCTGCACCAGCGCGACCTGCGCCAGCAGAACGCCCTCTCGCTATTCAGCGCCCAGGACCGGATGGACCTGCAGACCGCGCTCGAGATGGCCCGCCGCCGCCCCGAGCCCATCGTCGTGACCGCCAAGGCCCATGCCGAGGGTGTGGCCATCGGCATGGAGATCCTGTTCGCGCCCCTGGCCGGCCCGGAAAACGGCCCCGACCGTTTCCTCTGCCTCTACCAGCCCCTGACCATGGTCGCCCGGCTCAAGGGCCAGCCTTTGCTGAGCTTTTCCCTGGTGGACATCCGCAAGGGCGGCGCCGCCAACGAGGCCGCGCCCCGCCTGCGCCTGGCCGCCATCGACGGCCGCCGGATCGCCTAGCTAACCGGCGAAGGCCTTCCAGAGCAGCTGGGCGCCGACGGCGATCATCAGGACATAGATGGCGGTGTAGAATCGCTCGGGCTTGATCCGCCGCACCAGCCAGACGCCGGCCAGGGTCGAGGCGATGGCCACCGGCGTCAGGGCCGCGGCCGTCATCAGGTTTTCGGATGTGAACTGGCCGAGCGCCAGATAGGCTGGGACCTTCAGCCAGTTGATCACCGCAAAGAAGATCGCCGTGGTGCCCACCAGGACGGCCGGCGGCAGCGCCTTGGGCAGCACCCACATCTGAAACGGCGGCTGGCCGGCATGGGCGATCTGGCTGGTGAAGCCCGACGCCACGCCCAACAGGGCCCCGAGGGCGACGGGAGCGTTGGAAGGGGCCTGGATCCGCCCGCCCCGGGCCAGCCAGAGGCGATGGATGGCGAAGACGATGCTGATGGCCCCCAGAACCGCCAGGATCGTCGTGGCCGACACCTGCGCCGCCAGCAGATAGCCCAGGCCGATGCCGACCGCGGCCGAAGGGATCATGAGCGCCAGGATGGACCGGTCCCAGCTGCGCCGAAACGCCCAGACGCCCACGACGTCCTGGACGATCAGGACCGGCAGCAGAATGGCCGCCGCCTTCACCGGCGAGATCACCAGGGCCATCAGAGGCAGGGCGATCGCGCCGACGCCGGCGAACCCGCCCTTGGCCAGGCCCAGCAGGATCACCGCCGGGATGGCCAGGGCGTAGAAGACCGGATCGCTCAGCACGGTGATGGGCCGCTCAAGGCCGGGCGCCCGCTTGGCCAGCCCGCCTGACGCTGACGATGCGGAGCTCCCGCTCGCGACCTTCCCGGTCGGGCCACTGGATGGACTGGCCCGGCCGCAGGCCGAGCAGGCCCGCGCCCACAGGGGTGAGGATCGACACGCGGCCGGCGCTGATGTCGGCCTCGGCCGGATAGACCAGGGTCACGGTGCGGGTCTCCCCGTGGGAAAGGTCCACGAACTCGACCTCCGCGCCCATGCCGGCGATGTCGGCGGGGGTGTCGGCGTCCGGCCGCACATCGGCGCGATCGATCTCCTCCAGCAGAAGGTCGGCGACCTTCGGGACCCGCGCCTGCGCGCTCAGGGCGAGGTCGGTGATGCGCTCGGCGTCGGTTTCGCTGAGGATGATGGCGGGCCGCAGGGCGGCGTTGTCATGGGCGGACATGTCGGTGAATCCGGAAGCAGGAATGGAGCATGAGACCGGGCCGGCCTGATGCTCGCCCCGGAGGTTAGGGATGGCGCATCGTCCCCGAGCCGGGCTGACGCGCAGCACAGGCTCGGGGCTCAGGGCCTGCCGCCAGGTCCTTCCCTCGAATCCGGATTCTTTGCGTACGCGTGCTCGCCATGGCGCCAGCAAGCCCACCAAGCCCAGGGGAAGTCAATCGCGGCTCAGGCGGCCGCGCTTGCGGCGTCTAGCGCCTTGCGGTCCTCGGCCGACAGCGTCAGCCGCGCCGATCCCATGAGCTCGTCCAGCTGGACGACGCTGGTGGCGCTGGCGATGGGGCCGGTGAGGCCGGGCTGGGCCATCACCCAGGCCAGGGCCACCTGGGCCGGCGTGGCCGAGTGGGCGCCGGCGACCTGGTCCAGCGCGGCCAGGATCTTCATGCCACGCGCGTCCATGTACTTCTTGGCGCCGCGGCCCCGGGGGCTCTTGGCCAGGTCCTCTTCGGAGCGGTACTTGCCGGTGAGGAAGCCGCTGGCCAGGCCGTAATAGGGAATGACCCCGACCTCCTCGGCGATGCAGAGCTGCTGCAGACCCGCCTCGAAGCCAGCCCGGTCATAGAGATTGTAGAGCGGCTGCTCGCTCTCATAGCGCGGCGCGCCGAGCGCCTTGGCCGTCTCCAGGGCGGACTTCAGGCGCTCCGGCGTGAAGTTCGACGAGCCGATCACCCGCACCTTGCCGGCCTTGACCAGCCGCTCATAGGCCTTGGCCGTCTCGTCCTGGGGGGTGTCGGGATCGTCGCGGTGGGACTGGTAGAGGTCGATATAGTCGGTCTGCAGCCGCTTGAGGGAGGCCTCGACCGCCTGCTCGATATACTGGGCCGAGAGGCCCTTCATGCCCTCCCCCATCTCCGAACCAACCTTGGTGGCCAGCACGATGCGGTCGCGCCGCCCGCCGCCCTGGGCGATCCAGTTCCCGATGACGGTCTCCGAGGCCCCGGCGCCGGCCGGGGACCAGCGGGAATAGACGTCGGCGGTGTCGACGGCGTTGAACCCGCCGTCGACAAAGGCGTCGAGGATCGCGAACGAGGTCTTCTCATCGGCCGTCCAGCCAAAGACGTTCGTGCCCAGCACCAGCGGGGCCACCATGAGGTCGGAACGTCCCAGTCTGCGCAGCTCCATGAGCGGCCTCCCTTTTTATGATCAGGCGGCCTTCTGGCCGTCCTCGTAAACCGGCGCCTCCTCGGCCGGCAGGGCCGGGCGCCCGAGGATCATATCCGAAGCCTTCTCCGCGATCATGATGGTTGGCGCATTTGTGTTGCCCCCCACCAGGGTCGGCATCACCGAGGCGTCAATGACCCGCAGGCCGGCAAGCCCGCGGACCTTCAGCTCGCCATCGACCACGGCCATGGGATCGTCGGCCGCGCCCATCTTGCAGGTGCCCACCGGGTGATAGATCGTCTCGGAAGTCTTGCGGATCCAGGCGTCGATCTCGGCGTCGGTCTGCACCACCTCGCCCGGCGAGAACTCCGCCCCGCGATAGGGGTCGAGCGCGCTCTGGGCCGCCACATGGCGCATCATCTTGACGCCTTCGCGGATCGCCCGGCGGTCTTCTTCGGTGGCCAGGTAGTTGGCGAAGATGGCCGGGTTGTCCATGGGATCGGGGGAGCGCAGACCCACCCGGCCGCGGCTTTCGGGGCGCAGCTGGCAGACGTGGAAGGTGAAGCCGTCCTTGGCCACCGAGACCTTGCCGTGGTCCTGCATGATGGCCAGCACGCAGTGGATCTGCAGGTCCGGCCGGTCGAGATCGGGCCGCGAGCGCAGGAAGGCGCCCGATTCCAGAAACTGCTGGCGACCGGGGCCTTTGTTGAAGAACATGTAGTTCATGCCGACGCCGAGCGTCTTGATCAGGCCCTTGCGCATCGAATAGGCGGTGATCGGCAGGGGGCATTCCCAGGACAGGGTCACGTCCAGGTGGTCCTGCAGATTGGCGCCGACCCCCTTCAGCTCATGAACCACCGGGATGCCGTGGGCGGCCAGCGCCTCGGAATCGCCGACGCCCGACAGCTGCAGGATCTGTGGCGACTGCACGGCGCCGGCGCAGAGCAGAACCTCGGCGTTGGCGTGGACGATGGTCTTGGCCTTGGTCTTGTCGTCCATGTACTCGACGCCGACGGCGCGCCCGTCCTCGATGACGATCCGAGTGGTGCGCGCGCCGGTGAGACAGGTCAGGTTCGGGCGCTTCAAGGCTGGATGCAGATAGCCTTTCGCCGCGCTCCACCGCTGGCCGTCATGGACGGTGAGCTGATAAGGGCCCCAGCCTTCCTGTTGGAAGCCGTTGAAATCCTTGGTGATGGGGTGACCGGCCTGGCGGCCGGCCTCGACGGTGGCGGCATAGATCGGATTCTTGGACGAGGCCTTGGAGACCTTCAGCGGCCCATCGCCGCCGTGCCAGGCGTCGCCGCCGCCTTCCAGCGCCTCGGAGCGTTTGAAGTAAGGCAGAACCTCGGCATAGGACCAGCCGGTCAGGCCCATCTGACGCCACTGGTCGTAGTCCCGGGCGTGGCCGCGGATGTAGATCATGCCGTTGATCGAGGACGATCCGCCCCAGCCCCGGCCCCGGGGCCACCACAGCTTGCGATCCTCCAGGTTCGGCTCGGGCTCAGTCCAGAAGCCCCAGTTGTAGGGCCCCTCCTTGCCGATCAGTCCGCCGACCCCGGCGGGCATCTTGACCATGATAGAGTTGTCACGGCCGCCGGCCTCCAGCAGCAGGACCTTGGTGGTGGGGTTTTCGCTCAGCCGGTTGGCGAGCACGCAGCCGGCCGAGCCGGCGCCGATGATGATGTAGTCGTAGCGGTCCATGTGACCGGCCTCCCCTGAAACTCACGCCGGGCTGACTGCCCGTTCTCTTGAATTGCTGGCCCTAACGGCCCTTCCATTGCGGCGGCCGCTTCTGGGCGAAGGCCATCGGACCTTCCTTGAAGTCTTCAGATCTGAGCATGGCCGATGTCGCCGGATAGCGCATCTGGCCCGCAATGGCGGCAGCAAGGCTCGTCTCGTCGAGGCCCTTGTAGACCGCCTCCTTCGACGAACGGATCGACATGGGCGAAAGCTCGCAGATCTGCGCCGCCCAGCGGCGCGCGGCGTCCATCAGCTC
>CALEOQ010000282.1 GCA_937910255.1 uncultured Caulobacteraceae bacterium
GGATGCAGACAGCGCAGTGGAACGTGTGGGAGAGGGCGAGTGATGACAGCAGACATGTCGGTCGCTGTGTTCACTATGGTTTATTTTTTTTTTTCAAGCAGAAGACGGCATACGAGATTACGACGTGACTGGAGTTCAGACGTGTGCTCTTCCGATCTGAAGCCGACGAGGACTTCGGCTTCGTGCCGATCGTCCTCAGCCTGGACGAACCCGCCGCCGACGCCCCCGAGGTGGATGTGGCCGCCCTGATGGCCGCCGCCACGGAGCCCGCCGAGGCGGGCGTTCAACCCACAACCGCCGCCGCAGCCTGGCTCGTCACCTTCCGGCCCAAGTCGGAGATGTACGCCAAGGCCAACGAAACCGCCCTGGTGCTGCGCGAACTCGCGCGCCTGGGTGAGGTCGAGGTGGTCGTCGACGCCGCCGCCGTTCCGCCGCTGGACCAGCTTTCGGCCGAACAGGCCTATCTCTCCTGGACCATCCGCCTCCTGGGCGAGGCCACCGAATCCGACGTGCGCGAAGTCTTCGAATTCGTCGAGGACGACTGCGAACTGACCGTCCGCCGCGAGGGCGACGCCGAGGCGCCGAGCGCCGCTCCTTCCGCCGATGACTCCGAAAGCGACGCCTCTGCGAGCGCCGTGGAGGCCGCAGCGTCCGCCCCCCTCGATCTTGAGGCCCTGCTGGCCCGCGTGCAGGGGGAGCCGTCGCCTGAGCCGACGCCGCCCGCCCCGCTGGCCACCGCGCCCGAGCCGACGCCGGAGCCCCCTGCGGAGACCCCCAAGGCCGATCCGGCCCATATGGGCGTGGCCGGGCTGATCGCCCTGGCCGAGCAGGCGTCCCTGGATCATGTTCAGGCCGCAGCGCCGCCCAAGGCCGAGGCTAAGCCGGACCCCAAGGCCGACGCCAAGGCCGAACGGGCCAGCGCCGCCGGAACCGCGACCGCCGCGACCCCGACCATCCGCGTGGATCTCGACCGGGTTGACCGACTGATCAACGCCGTGGGCGAGCTGGTCATCCAGCAGGCCATGCTGTCCCAGCGAGTCTTCGAAAGCGGCCTGGCCCGCTCCTCGGACGTGGCCCTCGGCCTGGAGGACCTGGAGCTGCTGACCCGGGAGATCCAGGACAGCGTCATGGCCATCCGCGCCCAGCCGGTGAAGTCGGTGTTCCAGCGCATGCCGCGTCTGGTCCGCGAA
Source organism: uncultured Caulobacteraceae bacterium (assembly GCA_937910255.1). GTDB lineage: Bacteria > Pseudomonadota > Alphaproteobacteria > Caulobacterales > Caulobacteraceae > Phenylobacterium. The sequence continues at coordinate 1,191 of CALEOQ010000282.1, forward strand.
GTCGCCGACATGGTGGGCAAGAAGGTCCGCCTGGTGATGGACGGCGAGAACACCGAGGTCGACAAGACGGTCATCGAACGCCTGTCCGATCCCATCACCCACATGCTGCGCAACGCCATCGACCACGGGCTGGAAACGCCCGAGGAGCGCGAGGCCGGGGGCAAGGGCGCCGAGGGCGTCGTCCGTCTGGCGGCCCTGCATCGCGGCGGCCGCATCGTCATCGAGGTCCAGGACGACGGCCGGGGCATCAACCGTCCCCGGGTTCGCGGGATCGCCATGGCCAAGGGCCTGATCGCCGAGGACGCCGTCCTGTCGGACGACGAGATCGACAATCTGATCTTCCTGCCCGGCTTCTCCACCGCCGACGTGGTGTCGGACATTTCCGGCCGCGGCGTCGGCATGGATGTGGTCAAGCGCTCCATCCAGGCCCTGGGCGGACGGATCTCCATCACATCGGAGCCCGGCAAGGGCTCGAAGTTCTCCATGAGCCTGCCGCTGACCCTGGCCGTGCTCGACGGCATGGTGGTCTCGGCCGCCGACCAGACCCTGGTGGCGCCGCTCTCCAATATTGTCGAAAGCCTGACCCCCCGCGCCGAGGACGTCCACCTGGTGGGCGGCCGCGATGCGGTGATCCGCATCCGCGACACCTTCGTCCCCCTGATCGACGTGGGCATGGCCCTCGGCTTCCGGGACGAGCCTCTGCCGCCGGCGTCGGGCGTCGCCGTCCTGGTCGAGAGCGAAGGCGGCGGCAAGGCGGCCCTGCTGGTCGAAGCGATCCAGGGCCAGCGCCAGGTGGTGATCAAGAGCCTGGAAGCCAATTATCAGCACATCCACGGCGTCGCCGCGGCGACCATCCTCGGTGATGGCCGCGTGGCCCTGATCCTGGATGTGGACGCCTTGGTGACCACCTCCCGTCGCAAGGCTCCCCGTATCGAGAAGCGAATGGCGGTTTGACCATGACTGACACCGTGACCCCAGGCGTCGCCCAGCGACGCGAACTCATCGCTTTCCGGATCGGCGACCAGGAATTCTGCGTCGACATCATGTCGGTGCGAGAAATCCGCGGCTGGGCGCCGGCCACCCCCCTGCCCCGCACCCCCTCCTTCGTGAAGGGTGTGATCAACCTGCGCGGCGCTGTCCTGCCGATCATCGACCTGGGCGCACGCCTGGGCCTGACCACCTCGGAGCCCACCGCCCGCCACGTGATCATGGTGGTCCATATCGGCGAGCGGACCATCGGCCTGCTGGTCGATGCGGTCTCCGACATCATCAATATGAGCGACGACCTGGTCCAGCCGACCCCTGACGTCGCCAGCGACCAGGTGAAGACCTTCGTGAAAGGGCTGTTCGCCCTCGAAGGCCGCATGGTCAGCCTCATCGCCCTGGATCGGGTTCTTCCCGAGACTGAAGCCGAGGCGGCATGACGCAGACTCCAGAGTCCCGGCGCGGCGCAAAGAACGAAGGTCTGGTCGACGGCGAATTCCTGCTGACCACCGACGACTTCCGCAAGATCGCTCAGATCCTGCATTCCCACGCCGGCATCGCACTCAATGAGGGCAAGGCCGCCCTGGTCTATTCGCGCCTGGCCAAGCGCCTGCGCACGCTGGGCCTGCGCAGCTTCCGGGAGTATTGCGCCCTGGTGGAGGACGCCGACAGCCTGGACGAGCGCCAGGCCATGATGGCGGCCCTGACCACCAATGTGACGCGCTTCTTCCGCGAGCCGCACCACTTCGACCACCTGCGGGACAAGGTGATGCCGGAACTGGCCGCCCGCGCCCGGGCCGGCGGTCGGGTGCGCATGTGGTCAGCCGCCTGCTCCAATGGCCAGGAGCCCTATTCCATGGCCATCACGCTGTTGTCGGTTCTGCCGGAAGCGGCGCGACTGGACGTGAAGATCCTGGCCACCGACATCGACCCGAACATGGTCGCCGAAGGCAAGGTCGGCTGTTACCGGGAGGACGCCGTCTCCCCCGTCCCGCTGGAGCTGCGCCGCCGCTGGTTCGAGAAGGTGCCTGCCGCCGACGGCCGCATCTGGTCGGTTTCGCCAGAGCTGCGCGACCTGGTGGCCTATCGGGAGCTGAACCTCATCGGCGAATGGCCGATGCGCGGGCGGTTCGACGTGATCTTCTGCCGCAATGTGGTGATCTATTTCGACGAACCGACCCAGGAGCGCATCTGGAGCCGGTTCGTCCCGGCCATGGCGCCGGGCGCCACTCTCTATATCGGCCACTCCGAACGGGTCTCTGGTCCCGCGGTGGCGACCCTGGAGACCGCCGGTCTGACCACCTATCAACTGAGGTCCGCTCGATGACCGTTCGTGTACTGATTGTTGATGACTCTGCGACCATGCGCAGCCTCATCGCGGCCACCCTTCGCCAGGACCCCGAGATCGAGGTGCTGGGCTTCGCCAACGACCCCCTGGAGGCCCGCGAGGCGATCAAGCTGCTGAATCCGGACGTGATCACCCTCGATGTCGAGATGCCGCACATGAACGGCCTCGACTTCCTCGAGAAGATCATGCGGTTGCGCCCAATGCCGGTGGTCATGGTCTCGACCCTGACCCAGGCCGGCGCCGAGGCCACCCTGACGGCCATGGAGCTCGGCGCCGTCGATTGCGTCGGCAAGCCAGGCGCGGGCCATACGGCCGTGGAGGCGTTCGCCGATCTCGCTGAGAAGGTGAAGGCCGCTTCACGGGCCCGGGTGCGCCCGTTCGTCGGCCATATCACCAAGGTGGAGGACACCCGGGTCTATAAGGCTGAGGACATCATCGTGGCCATCGGCTCCTCCACCGGCGGGGTCGAGGCGCTGATGACCATTCTCTCGGCCTTCCCGGCCACCTGCCCGCCCACCGTGATCACCCAGCACATGCCGGCCACCTTCACGCGCTCGTTCGCCGAGCGGCTGGACCGGGTGTCCGGCGCCAAGGTGGCCGAGGCCTGGGACGGGGCGCGGCTGGCCCCCGGCCACGTCTATCTGGCGCCCGGCGGCGACGCCCATCTGGAGATCACCGGCACGACCCACCCGGCCTGCCGCCTGCGGCACGACGCGCCGGTGAGCGGCCATCGGCCTTCGGTGGACGTGCTGTTTGAGTCCGTCGCCCGACTGAACCGTCCGGCCCTCGGGGTCATTCTCACGGGCATGGGCCGGGACGGCGCCCAGGGCCTGCTCACCATGCGCCAGGCCGGGGCTCGCACCCTGGGCCAGGACGAATCCAGTTGCGTCGTCTACGGCATGCCCCGCGCGGCCCAGGAGATCGGCGCAGTGGAGAAGCAATCGCCGCTTGCTCGCATGAGCTCGGCCATCCTTGGAATATGCGCGGCCGCCGAACCGCAAAGGAGCGCCTGATGCCCGCCCCCGGAGCCATCAAGACCTTGATCGCCGACGATCAGCAGTCCATGCGCTCGCTGATCCGCACCAGCCTGAACGCCCTGGGCATCAACCAGACGCGGGAGGCCGCCGATGGCGAGGACGCCCTGCGCATGCTGCTGGCGCAACCGGTCAATCTGGTGATCACCGACTTCAACATGCCCAAGCTGGACGGGCTTGGCCTGCTGCGCGCCATTCGCGCCCATGGGCCGATCTCCAAGACCGCGGTCATCATGCTGACCGGCCGCGCCGACCGCGAGCTGGTGCAGCGGGCGGTGCAGTTCGGTGTGAACAACTATCTGGTCAAACCCTTCACGACCCAGATCCTGAAGGAAAAGATCGAAGCCGTTTTCGGACCCCTCGAATGATCGTTGAGAACATCTCGAACCGGCCGGGACGGCGGGTTCACGTGGTGCAGGGTGAGCACTATGTGACCGACGATCCCGAAATCACCCTGACCACGATCCTGGGCAGCTGCGTGGCGGTCTGCCTGTGGGACCCGCAGCGGGGCGTCGGCGGGATGAACCACTTCCTGCTGCCTGAGGGCAAGGCCGAGGGCGCCAACGAAGGCCGCCGTTACGGCGCCTTCGCCATGGAGCTCCTGATCAACGAACTGCTGCGCATGGGCGCGCGGCGGGAGAACATGCAGGCCAAGCTGTTCGGCGGCGCCCGCATGTTCAGCGGCCTGTCCGACGTGGGCGCCTCCAACGCCGCCTTCGCCGAGCGCTTCCTGCGGGACGAAGGCATTCCCGTGGTGGGCACCAGCCTCGGCGGCTTCGGCGCCCGCAGGATCCAGTTCTGGCCCGTCAGCGGGCGGGCCCAGCAAAAGACCGTCACCGACACCAACGAGCTGAAGGAAGTCGCCAAGCCGCCTGCCCCCGCGCCCCTGCCGGTGGCCTAAGGCGCGGTGGAGCTGTTCTGATGCGCCCCGCCCCGCGC
>CALEOQ010000283.1 GCA_937910255.1 uncultured Caulobacteraceae bacterium
GACGGAGTTGGCAGTGTGGTGGACACGGTGGTTTGCTAGCTTGGGGGGGAGGGGGTATAGTATTATAGTTTTTTTTTTTTTTCAAGCAGAAGACGGCATACGAGATTACGACGTGACTGGAGTTCAGACGTGTGCTCTTCCGATCTGCCTCTATCCGGCCCGCCCCTGGGGCTGGGTCAAGGAGATAAACGGCGCCGTCGCGTCGCCCTGCGTTCGGGCTTCCCCGGCCGCCGAAGCGGGGCTAAAAGCGGCCAGGGTCTGCAGTTCACCCAGGCGTCACCGCCCCGCACATCGGGGAGCTAAACCTGCCCTTGAGACGTCTCGCCCCGCTTGTCCTGTTGAGCGCCGGGTCGAAAGTCGGTGACCTCGACGCCCCTGACACAGGGGTTGGCGCCTCATGAGGATGAGTGATGCCCAGAACCGCCATTCCCTATGCCACGCCCGACATCTCGGCCCTGGCCAAGTCCCTGCGCGACCAGCTGGCGCGCCAGGGATCTGCGCCCGGTCATGTGGAGATGCTCAATATCCTGGCCCGGGCGGCCGGGGCGAAGAACTTTCAGCATTTCCGCGCCCGCTCCGAGGCCCTGGAGGCCCCGCCAGAGGGCGGCGCCGACCTGGCGCGGGTGGAGAGGGTCGCCCGCCAGTTCGACCCCCAGGGACGCCTGCTGCAATGGCCGGCCAAGCCGTCGCATCAGGACCTGGCCCTGTGGGGCCTGTGGGCGGCCCTGCCGGCCGGGGACGCCGTCAGCGAGGCGGTGTTCAATGGCCGGCTCAACGCCCTGCACGCCTTCGGCGATCCAGCCATCCTCCGCCGCGCCATGGTCAGCGCCGGCCTCGTCTCGCGCACCCTGGACTGCCGGGACTACCGCCGGATCGAACAGCGGCCGCCGACTGAGGCCCAGGCCCTGATCCGGCGGCTGCGGCGGGGCTGAGGGCGTAGCCCTCCCCCGCCCGTCGCCCTCGCGCATGATGCGAGGGTCCATGCGCAACCGGGCTGGCCTGGGTGTTCATGGATGGTCGGATCAAGTCCGACCATGACGGAGAGCGAGACAGGACGTCGACCGCCTCTCGCGCCGAAAAAGCGAAAGGCCCGCCAGGGGGGCGGGCCTTCAGGCTTGCGGACCTTTGGGTCGGCTGGGATCAGCCGCGCAGCTTGCGCAGCAGGACGTCGAGGTCGCGGGCCAGCACCGGGTCGTCGGCCTTCAGGGCCTCGATGCGGCGCACGGCGTGCAGGACGGTGGTGTGGTCGCGACCGCCGAACCGCCGGCCGATGTCGGGCAGCGAGCGGGTGGTGATCTGTTTGGCGATCCACATGGCCGCCTGGCGGGGACGGGCGACGGCCCTAGCCCGGCGCTCCGACAGCAGGTCGGCCTGGGTCAGGCCATAGTGCTCGGCCACGGCCTTCTGGATGTGGTCCACCGTCACCTTGCGCTCCGGGGCCGACAGGTGGGGCCTCAGGATGCTCTGAGCCTCGTCCAGGCTCAGATGGGTCAGCTCGGCCCCCACACGGGCCACAAGGGTGTTCAGGGCCCCTTCCAGCTCCCGCACGCTGTCGCTGAAGCGGTCAGCGAGGAACTGGAGCACCTCGGGCCGCACGGTGGCCGGGAAGCCCCCCTGGCGGGCCAGCATGTCCAGCTTGCGCTCCAAGATGCCCTGGCGGAGGTCCCGGTCGGCCGGCTCGATGCCGCACACCAGGCCCGCCTGCAGGTGCGAGCGCAGGCGCGGCTCCAGGTCCGACAGCTCATGCGGCGGCCGGTCGGCGGTCATCACCACCCGGCGGCCGTCCTGGACCAGGGCGATCAGGGTGTGGAACAGCTCCTCCTGGGTCGAGGTCTTGCCGGCCACGAAGTGCACATCGTCGATCAGCAGCAGGTCGGCGTCGCGCAGCTCGTCCTTGAAGGCCGCCGTCTGGCGATCCTGCACCGCCTTGACGAAGGTCTGGGTGAAGCGTTCGGCGGTCAGATAGACCACCTTCTTGTCCGGGCAGTTCCGCTGGGCTTCCCAGCCGAGCGCGTTCAGCAGGTGGGTCTTCCCGAAGCCGTAGGGGCCGTGGAAGACCACCGGATTGAAATGGCCGTCGGCCCAGCAGCCCACCCGCCGGGCGACGGCGAAGGCGAACTCGTTGGCCGGGCCCGGCACGAAGGTGTCGAAGGTGAAGCGCTCCTGCAGGCCGGCTCCGGGGCGCGGCGCCCGCGACCCCGCCGAGGGCGCGGCCGGCTCTGAGCCAGAGACGGACGCCGGCGCGGCGCCATGATGGATGGTCAGGACCGGGGCGGCGGCCAGGGTGACCTCGGCGATCAGCGGCTCCGGCGCGCCGGCGGCCTCGAACTCCATGCGGGACTTCAAATCCAGCGCGCGGCCTTCCGGGTCGTTCTGCGCCCAGAGCTCGCCGATGCGGCGCCAGGCGTGGCGGCGGATCCAGTCGCGGGCCACGCCGGTGGCGGCCACCAGACAGACCTCGTGATCCGACCGCTCGCGCAGGGCGGCATGGCCCAGCCAGGAGCCGAAGGTGGCGTCGCCCAGTTCGCGTTTCAGGGTCTGGCACGTCTTGGTCCAGACCGCGCCTGCAGGCGTCGCCGCCGTCCTGTCCGCCAATCCTCCAGAAGCCATTTCGCCTATACCCCCAACATCGGCCATCATTGGTCGCAACCCCACGCTGCGGCCACGTTTTAGTCAATAAACACAGGCTCTTAATCGGAGGGCGCATAGAGTCCCGCCCCCCGCTTTTTCATCCGAATTCAGATGGAAAATACGTCTGTGTTGAAGCCCCAGAGACTAGTCCGGGACGGGGGGGGGTCAACGGTGATTCTTCGCGGCGTCCGCGGATATTTTCGTTGACTCAAGCGCGCGCCCTCACGCCACAAGGGAATTCTCCAAATGACCCTCCGCCAACTGAGAACATTGGTCGCAGGCGTCGCAGGGCCGAGGTTCGCGCATGACAAAGCCCGCACACCGAAACGGCGCGCGGGCTTGATCATTTATCCAGCAAATTCAAGCGACTAGCCCGCCCGGAGGCGGGGCAGGTCAAGCTTTAGGCAACAGCCAGCTTCTTCAGCCGGGCGGCCAGGCGCGAGACCTTTCGCGAGGCGGTGTTCTTGTGGATCACGCCCTTGGTGACGGCCCGCATCACCTCCGATTGAGCCTCCACAAAAGCGGTCTTGGCGACCGCCGCATCACCGGCCGCAACGGCCTCTTCGAAGCGTCGGAGATAGGTCCGAACGCGCGAGCGGCGAGCGGTGTTGACTTCGGTGCGACGGGCGATCTTGCGGATCGCCTTCTTGGCGCCAGGCGTGTTGGCCATTCTAAAAGCTCTCGAATAGTAGCGCGCCCGAACTCAGGTCCGGGCGGTGAAAATCGGAGGCGCGGATATACGGGATGGCGGAGAGCAGATCGGAAGAGCACACGTCTGAACTCCAGTCACGTCGTAATCTCGTATGCCGTCTTCTGCTTGAAAAAAAAAACACACACACGTCTGAACTCCAATCCCGTCGTTCACCTTTCCCCAGCTCTCTACCAGATCTGCTATATCTCCTGCGCCACCATCCT
>CALEOQ010000284.1 GCA_937910255.1 uncultured Caulobacteraceae bacterium
CTGCCCTCTCTCCCGCCGCCGCGTGTGCCCGGCGCGGCTGGTGCCCGGCCGCTGGGCCGGCGGCGGCGGCACGGCGCTGGCGCTCGCCGCGGCCGTGGGGAACACGGGCCAGATCTACGCTTACGCCTCCGCCGCCCGGCGCCTCACAGACACCATCCGCCGCGGCGACCGCGCCGGCGTTCGCAACCTGCAGGTCCGCTCGCCGGTGAACCCTGATCCCCTGGCCGGGCTGGAAGGCAAGATGGATGTGGTGTTCATCGACGCCCCCTGTTCCGGCTCGGGCTCCTGGCGCCGACACCCCGACACCAAGTGGCGCCTGAGCCCCGAGGCCCTGGAGCGCCGCATGGCCGACCAGGACGCGGTGCTGGACACCGGCGCGACCTTCGCCAAGGTCGGCGGCCGTCTGATCTATGTCACCTGTTCGATCCTGCCCCGAGAGGATGAGGACCGGGTCGAGGCCTTCCTCGCCCGCCAGGACGGCGGTTTTGTCGTCCAGCCCGCCACCGACCGCCCCGAACTCAGCGCCTTTCTCACACCACAGGGCTTTCTGCGTCTGACGCCAGCGGGCGCAAAGACCGATGGCTTCTTCGTCGCCGTGCTGGAGCGCGCGCGATGACCCGACCTCCTTTCCAAGGCCCTCCGCCCAAGGCCCCCTGACATGACCGAACTTCTCGAACCCAACCACGAACGCGTCCTGATCGTCGATTTCGGCAGCCAGGTGACGCAGCTGATCGCGCGGCGCCTGCGCGAGAACGGCGTCTATTGCGAGATTCATCCCTACGACAAGATCGAGGACATGCTCGACGTCTTCGCCCCCAAGGCGGTGATCCTGTCCGGTGGCCCGGCCAGCGCCCATGAGGATGAGAGCCCAAGGGTCACGCCGCGGGTCTTCGAGCTCGGCGTGCCGGTGCTGGGCATCTGCTACGGCGAGATGCACATGTGCGCCAAGCTGGGCGGGGCGGTAGAGAGCGGTCATCACCGGGAGTTCGGCCGCGCCGAGATCCTGATCGAGCGGGAAAGCCCGCTGCTGGACGGCCTGGGCGGCGTCGGCGCCAAGGAAACCGTCTGGATGAGCCACGGGGACAAGATCACCGCCATCCCGCAGGGCTTCCATGTGGTGGCGGCGTCTGAGGGCTCGCCCTTCGCGGTGATCGCCGATGAGGGCCGGCGCTTTTACGGCATTCAGTTCCACCCCGAGGTGGCCCACACGCCCCGCGGCGCGCTGATCCTGCGCAACTTCACCCACAAGATCGCCGGCCTGTCCGGCGACTGGACCATGGCCTCGTTCCGCCAGGAGATGGTCGAGCGCATCCGCGATCAGGTCGGCGAGGGCAAGGTGATTTGCGGCCTCTCCGGCGGGGTGGATTCCTCGGTGGCTGCGGTGCTGATCCACGAGGCCATCGGCGACCAGCTGACCTGTGTCTTCGTCGACACTGGCCTGTTGCGGCACAACGAGGCCGAGCAGGTCGTGACCATGTTCCGCGACCACTACAACATCCCGCTGATCCATGTGGACGCTGGCGAGCAGTTCCTGGGCGAGTTGGCCGGCGTCACCGACCCGGAAACCAAGCGCAAGACCATCGGGCGGCTGTTCGTCGAGGTGTTCGACCGCGAGGCCGCCAAGATCGAGGGCGCCGCCTTCCTGGCCCAGGGCACCCTCTATCCGGACGTGATCGAGAGC
>CALEOQ010000285.1 GCA_937910255.1 uncultured Caulobacteraceae bacterium
GCGGTAGTGTTCGCTCTCTGTCGAGTGGCGTTGGTAGAGTTTTTTTTTTTTCAAGCAGAAGACGGCATACGAGATTACGACGTGACTGGAGTTCAGACGTGTGCTCTTCCGATCTCCGCCAGCTGGCGCAGGTTCCAGAACACCGCCTCGGCCTGGCGCCCGAAGCTGTAGAGCCCGCTCTGGTCGAAATAGGCGGCCACGAAGTTGGGGTCGTTGCGCGGCAGGAAGCGGTAGGGGCCGTAGTCGAAGCTCTCCCCGGTGATGTTCATATTGTCGGTGTTGAGCACCCCGTGGATAAAGCCCGCCGCCATCCAGGCCGCCGTCAGCCGCGCCATGCGCCCGGTCACCGCCTCAAGCAGAGCCGCGGGGCGATCCTGCGCACCTTCGAGCGCCGGATAGTAGTAGGCGATCACGTGGTCGATCAGGGCCGAGATCCGCTCAGGGCGCTCTTCGAAGGCGTGGCGCTGGAAGGTGCCGAAGCGGATGTGGCTGTGCGACAGCCGCGTCAGCACCGCGCCGCGGGTCGGGCTGGGCTCGTCATTGCGCTCCAGGGCCTCGCCGGTCTCGATCAGGGAGAAGGAGCGTGAGGTGGGCACGCCCACGGCCTCCAGCAGGGCGGTGGCCAGCACCTCGCGCACGCCGCCCTTCAGGGTCAGACGGCCGTCGCCGAACCGCGACCAGGGGGTCTGGCCCGAGCCCTTGGTCCCCAGGTCCAGCAGGCGCCCCGAACCGGCCTCGCGCATCTGGGCGAACAGAAAGCCGCGGCCATCGCCGAGTTCTGGATTGTAGGTGCGGAACTGGTGGCCGTGATAGCGCATGGCCAGGGGCCGGCTCAGATTGTCCGGCAGGGGCTCAAACCGGCCGAAATGAGCGATCCACTCGGCGTCCGTCAGCCCCGCCAGGCCCACCTGCGCCGCGGCCCGGTCGTTGCGGTAGCGCAGCAGCGTCTGGGGAAAGTCGGCGGCCGTGACCGGGTCGGCGAAGTCCGGCCCCAGGGCGTCGAACTGCGGATCGGGCTGATAGGCGGGCGAGATCGGCATGGTCGGCTCCCATCGGCGGATCGAGTTCAGAGCAGGTCGGACGCCCAGTCCTGGCCCCCGCGGGGCGCGGCGATGACCCGGGCCCCGGAGGAGAAGCGTCTCACATCGGCTAGGGTTTCGGCGAAGTCCGGCGCGGCCGGATCTGCGTCCTGGCTGATCACCAGGGCGGCCACCTTCAGCCCCCGCGCCCGCAACACCTCGGCGGCGGTCAGGGTGTGGCTGATGGCCCCCAGATAGGATCCTCCCACCAGGACGACCGGCAGGCCGAGCGCCACCATCAGATCGAGATTGGTGGCGTCCTCGCTGATCGGCGACATCACCCCGCCAGCGCCCTCGATCAGCATCAGGTCCGCATGGGCCTGGGCGCGGGCCTGGTCGCACAGGGTGATCAGGGTCTCCAGGCGCAGGCTCTGGCCCTCGCGGCGGGCGGCCATGGGCGGAGACAGGGCGGCTGAGAAGCGCAGGGGCGACATGGCGTGGAGATTGGCCTGGGTCAGGGGACGCCCCAGGGCGGCCAGCAGGCGGCCCGGATCGCTGTCGCCCCAGTCGGCGGGATCAAGGCCGCTGACCGCCGGCTTGAAGGCCTCCACCGACAGGCCGTGCCCTCGCGCGGTGGCGATCAGGGCGCAGGCCACATAGGTCTTGCCCACATCGGTATGGGCGCCGGCGATGAACAGGGCGCGCATCAGGCGGTCTCCATCAGGGCGCCGACGGCTTCGGCGAGACGATCGATGTCGGCGTCGTCGTGGCCGGCGGTGAAGGCCAGCCGCAGGCGGGCGGTCCCGGCCGGCACGGTGGGCGGGCGGATGGCCACGGCCAGGAAGCCCTGGGCTTCCAGGGCCTGCATGGCGCCGAGCGTCCGGGCCGCACCCCCCAGCACCACCGGCACGATGGGGCTCTGGGCGTCCGGCAGGCCAAGCGCCGTGGTGAACCGCCGGGCCTTGGCCAGGGGGTGGGCGGTGAGCTCTGCGTGGCTGGCGATGATGTCCAGGGCCGCTAGCGCCGCGCCGGCGCTGGCCGGCGGCAGGCCGGTGGAATAGACGAAGGTTCGCGCCCGGGTCCGCAGCAGATCGACGACGGGCGCGCTGGCGCAGACATAGGCGCCATAGCCGCCGAGCGCCTTGGAGAAGGTGCCCATGGCCAGGTCGATCCTCGCCTCGGGGAACAGGGCCGCGGTCCCGCGCCCCTGCCCCACCACGCCCAGCCCATGGGCGTCGTCCACCAGAAGCCAGGCGTCGTGGGCGCGGGCCAGATCGCTGATCGCGTCCAGGGGCGCGATGTCGCCGTCCATGGAGAAGACCCCGTCGGTGGCGATCAGGGCGTGGCGCAGGCCGGCCCGCTCGGCTTCCAGCTTGGTCGCCAGATCGGCCACGTCATTATGGGCAAAGGGGATGATCTTCGCCCCCGACAGCTGCGCGCCGGCCCAGATGCAGGCATGGGCGAGCTCATCGACGAACACCCCATCGCCCGGCCCGACCACCGTCGGGATCAGGCCCGCATTGGCCAGGTAGCCCGATCCGAACGCGCAGGCGGCTTGCGTCCCCTTGAACGCGGCCAGCCGCGCCTCAAGCTCGCCCAGCAGCGGATGGTCGCCGGTCACCAGCCGCGATGCGCCGGCCCCCGCCCCATAGGCGCGAACCGCCGCGGCGGCGGCTTCGATCACGGCGGGATGGTGCGACAGGTTCAGATAGTCGTTGCAGGAGAAGGACAGCAGCCGACGCCCGTCCCGCTCCACCCACAGGCCGTCCAGGCGATGGGTCGTCGTCAGCCGGCGACGCAGGTGGGCGGCGTCCAGGTCGGCGAGCTTGGCGGCGGCGAAGGCGGAGAGGCTGTCGGTCACGCCGCGCGGTATGCACGAGGCCGCGCCCGCGTTAAAGCCGCCTTGCTTGGCGAAGGAGGCCCCCATGACCGACTGGCTCGACCGCGGCGCCCCCCATGTGTGGCGGCCCTATTGCCAGATGAAGACCGCGCCTGAGCCCCTGGCCGTGGCCCGCACCCAAGGCGCACGCATCATCCTGGAGGACGGGCGCGAGCTGGTGGACGGCATCGCCAGCTGGTGGACCGCCTGCCACGGCTACAACCACCCCCATATCGCGCAGGCGGTTTCCGATCAGCTGGCCCGGGCGCCGCACGTGATGTTCGGCGGCCTGGCCCATGCGCCGGCCTATGACCTGGCGAGGCGGCTCGCTGCGCTGCTGCCGGGCGATCTCGACCATGTCTTCTTCGCCGAAAGCGGCTCGGTCTCGGTGGAGATCGCCATGAAGATGGCGATCCAGTACTGGATCAACCGCGGCGTTTCCGGCCGCTCGAAGTTCGTCAGCTTCCTCGGCGGCTATCACGGCGACACCCTGGCCACCATGACCATCTGCGACCCGGAAGAGGGGATGCACAGCCTGTTTTCCGGCGTCATGCCCAGCCAGCACGTGGTCGCCCTGCCCCGGGACAGCGAAACCGAAGCCGCCCTCGACGCCCTGCTGGCGCAGAAGGGCCACGAGATCGCCGCCCTGATCGTCGAGCCCCGCATCCAGGGGGCCGGCGGCATGCTGATCCACGACGACGCGGTGCTGCGTCGCCTGCGGAACATCGCTGACCGCCATGAGGTGCTGCTGATCTTCGACGAGATCTTCACCGGCTTTGGCCGCACCGGCGACCTGTTCGCCTGCCAGGGCGCGGGCGTGACGCCGGACATCATCACCCTGTCCAAGGCGCTGACCGGCGGCACCCTGCCCCTGTCGGCCGCCGTGGCCAGCCGCCGGATCTTCGAGGCCTTCTGGTCCGATGACGCGGGCGCAGCCCTGATGCATGGGCCGACCTATATGGCCAATCCGCTGGCGTGCGCGGCCGCGGGCGCCTCGCTGGATCTCTTCGAAGCCGGCCACTGGAAGGCCGACGTGGCGCGGATCGAGGACGGCCTGCGGTCTGGCCTGGAGCCCTGCCGTCAGGCCACGGGCGTGGTCGATGTCCGCACCCTCGGCGCCATCGGGGTGGTGGAGTTCGAGGCCGCGGTGGACGCTGGCGAGCTTTGCCAGCGGTTCGCCGAACGGGGCTGCTGGATCCGGCCCATGGGCAAGGTGGTCTATCTGACCCCGCCCTTCGTCGCGACTGACGCTGAACTGGCGCAGCTGACCGCCGCGATCCGAAGCGTGCTGGGCGCCCCCGCGACCACGGGCTAGGCTCGCGGCCATGGACACCCAGGCCATTCTCGACAGCCTCGACCTAGTCGCCGAGCGCAGCGAGGACCCTGCGCCGCAGGTCTATGGCCGACTGTTCGCCCGCTATCCCGAGACCGAGGCCCTGTTCATCGGCGACAAACGCGGCGCGGCCCGCGGCCAGATGCTGCGCCAGGCCATCGAGACCCTGCTGGACTATCTGGGGCCCAACACCTTCGCCGCCAACTTCCTGCGGGCCGAGCTGCGCAATCACGACGACATCGGCGTGCCGGCCGAGATCTTCCCGCGCTTCTACCAGGCCATGGCCGAGGCCTTCGCCGACATCGCCGGCGAGGCCTGGACGCCGGCCATGCAGGCCGCCTGGGCGACGCTGACCCTGAAGGTCGAGCAGATCGTCCAGGGCGAACCCCAGACGATCTGAACCGGATTCAGCCCAGCGCCGCCTTCAGCGACGCCGCCGTGGCCTTGGCCGCCTCGGCCACGGCAGGCGAGACGTCGGCCATGATGTAGAAGTCGTGGATCAGGTTGGGATACTCGACGTGCTCGACCTTCACGCCCGCCGCCCGCAGGCGCTCGGCATGGTCGCGGCCCTCGTCCTTCAGCGGGTCGAAGCCGGCCGTGACCACCAGGGCCGGGGGCAGACCGGCGCAGTCGACCTTGCCCAGCATGGCCCGGTGGGCCTGCGGATGGCCGATGGCGGCCAGGCATTTGTCGAACCAGGCGATGGCCTGCTTGGTCAGCAGGGGGCCGTCGAGCGCCTGGCGCGACGCCGTCTCCGTCTCCGGCCAGATGCCCGGATAGAGCAGCAGTTGGAAGGCCAGCCGGCGCTGGGGATCGTCCTTGAGGTCGGCGGCCACCGAGGCGGCGAGGTTGCCGCCGGCGGAATCCCCGCCCACGGCGATGCGGGCCGGGTCTAAGCCGATCTCGGCGGCGTGGTCGAAGGCCCAGCGGGTGGCGGCCAGCGCATCGTCATGGCTGGCCGGGAAGGGGTTTTCCGGCGCCAGGCGGTAGTCCACCGACAGCACCCGCACACCGGCGAGCGCCGCCATCCGCCGACAATGGCCGTCATGGCTCTCCAGGTCGCCGATCACGAAGCCGCCGCCGTGGAAATAGACCAGGCCGCCGGTGGTCGCGGGCGCGCCGGCCGGCGTGTAGAGCCTCGCCGGGATTTCGCCGGCCGCCCCATCGACCCTCAGGTCGCGGGCGACCACGTCCTTGGGCGCATTCTGGTCGGCGGCCTGGCGCTGCATGCGATAGCCAGCGCGGACCATGTCCGGCGGCAGGGCGTCCAGCGGCGGCGCGGCCTGGCCCTCGGCGGCCTTGGCCTGGGCCTCCAGCATGGCCTGGAAGTGGGGATCCATCATCGGCGTCATCCTCCTGGGGCGTCTCTTTTGGGGTCGTCGCGCTCTTGCCGGCGCAGTCACGAAAACGGCCCCCGACATCGCCGGGGGCCGCTGGTCTTTCGAGCCGAAGCCTACTCGGCGGCTTCCTTGGGCGCGTAGCCCATGACCGCCTTGACCTCCAGGAACTCGTGGAAGGCGAAGTCGCCCCACTCGCGCCCGTTGCCGCTCATCTTGAAGCCGCCGAACGGGGCGGTCATGTCCGAGGCGCCGTTGATCGACACCTGGCCGGCGCGCAGCTTGGAGGCCACTTCGCGCGCCTTGGCGAGGTCGGCGCCGTTCACATAGGCCGCCAGGCCGTATTCGGTGTCGTTGCCGATGGCGATGGCCTGGTCGAGGCTCTCATAGCCGAGGATCGACAGGACAGGGCCGAAGATCTCTTCCTTCGAGATCGTCATCTCCGGCTTCACATTGGCGAAGACGGTGGGCTTCACATAGTAGCCCTTGTCCAGGCCCTCGGGACGGCCCGTCCCGCCGGCCACGAGCGTGGCGCCCTCGTCGACGCCCTTCTGGATCAGGTCCTGGATCTTGTCCCACTGGGTCTTGGAGACCACCGGGCCCAGCATGGCGTTGCCGGTGGGCTCGCCCACCGTCACCTGGGCGGCGGCTTCCTTGGCCACGGCGATCGCCTCGTCCATCCGCTGGGACGGGACGAGCATGCGGGTCGGCGCATTACAGGACTGGCCGGAATTGGTCATGATCTGGCGCACGCCGCCGGCCACGCTCTTGGCGAAGACGTCGTCGTCCAGGACGATGTTCGGGCTCTTGCCGCCCAGTTCCTGGTGCACGCGCTTGACGGTCGGGGCGGCGTTCTTGGCCACCTCGATGCCGGCCCGGGTCGAGCCGGTGAAGGACACCATGTCCACTTCCGGATGGGTCGAGAGCGGCACGCCCACGCCCAGGCCATCCCCATGGACCATGTTGAACACGCCGGCCGGCACGCCGGCCTCATGCATGATCTCGGCGAAGATCTGGCCGGTGAAGGGGGCCACTTCCGACGGCTTCAGGACCATGGTGCAGCCGGTGGCCAGCGCCGGGGCGACCTTGCACATGATCTGGTTCAGCGGCCAGTTCCACGGCGTGATGAAGCTGCAGACGCCGATCGGCTCCTTGACGATCATGGTCGCGCCGCGGTCTTCCTCAAACTTGAAGTCCTTGAGGATGCCGATGGCGGTGGCCAGGTGGCCCATGCCGGCCGGCACCTGGGCGCGCTGGGCCAGCGAGGCCGGGGCGCCCATTTCCTCGGTGACGGCGTTGGCCAGGTCGCCGAAGCGCTTCTGATACTCGGCCAGGACCCGCTGCATGACGTCCAGGCGCTCTTCGCGGGTGGTCTGCGACCAGCTGGCGAAGGCCTTGCGGGCGGCCTTTACGGCCTTGTCCACATCGGCCTCGGCGCCGAGCGCGATCTTGCCGGCGACCTCTTCATTGGCCGGGTTGATGACGTCCAGGGTCTTGAGCGCGACCGGCTCAACCCACTGACCGTCGATATAGAATTTGAGATATTCGCGCATGCCGTCCTCCTGGACCCTAGATTTATCAGGCGCCGGCTCCGCGGCGCGCCGTTTCAAACAAGCATTTTAGTGATCGACGTTCACCAAGGGAACATCAATCCGGCTGCGCGGGGTCCGCGCCGTGCCTGCAGACCCAAGGTGGCCCGCCTGAGGCCCGCCCGCAACCATGCCCGGCGCCTTTCGCATCCTGATCTGCGTCGCCCTGGCTTGCGAGGGGGCGTGGGCCTCGTTAAAGCCCAGGAGTCTTTGTCCTGTCGTGGTCCTGTCTTGGTCCTGCGGACCCCCTGTTTCCGGAGCTGTTCGATGGTCGCCATCTTCACCATCCTGGTCTTCCTGGTCGTCATTGGCGCGATCAACTTCTACGAGTTCGGCCGGCTGGACTGATCGGATGAGCCGCGCCGGAGCCTCAGGACTTGGTTGAGCCCCCGCGCGGGGCGGCCCTGGTCACCGGGGCGGCGCGCCGCATCGGGCGGGTCCTGGCGCTGAGCTGCGCCGACGCCGGCTTCGACGTGGCCATCCACTGCCGGGTGATCGACGACGACGCCGAAACCGTCGCCGCCCAGGTGCGGGCCAAGGGCCGCAAGGCCGCCCTGGTCACCAGCGATCTGCGCAAGGAATCGGAGACCGCGCCCCTGATCAGCGCCGTCGAGGCCGAGCTCGGCCAAGTCACCCTGCTGGTCAACTGCGCCTCGGTGTTCGAGGAGGACGCCTTCGGCTCCATGAACCGTCATTCCTGGGACCTGCACATGGAGACCAATCTCCGCGGGCCCCTGGTGCTGGCCCAGGCCTTCGCCCGTCGGATCACCGGCGCCCGCCGCGGCCTGATCGTCAACATCCTGGACCAGCGGGTGCTGCGCACCCAGCCGGCCTTCTTCTCCTATTCCCTCAGCAAGGCCGCCCTCTGGGAGGCCACCCGCATGATGGCCCAGGCCCTGGCCCCGCAGATCCGGGTGAACGGCATCGGCCCCGGACCGGTCCTGCCCTCCATCCACCAGGACAACGACGATTTCGCCCAGGAAGCGGCCGCCACCCTGCTCGCCCGGCCTGTCGATCCCGCCGAGATCGCCCAGGCTCTGCGCTACCTCATTGACGCTCCGTCAGTGACGGGCCAGATGATCGCCATAGATTCCGGCCAGCATCTGGCCTGACCACCCCCGCAAAGCCCCGGAGGGCGCGCCCTTGGCCCTGTCGCCCGTCACCGAACCCGACCAGCCCCAGGACGCCGGCGTCACCCGGGTGGTGGCCAGCAAGATCTTCGTCTCCGGCCTCAAGGTGGACGCCTTTGTGGGGATCTACGCCCACGAGCGGGGCCGCAGCCAGCCCCTGATCATTGATGTGGAGCTGGACGCCGCCATCGCCGGCGCCGAGCACCTGTCGGAGACGGTGAACTACGAACTGGTGGCCGAGGCCGCCCGGGCCCTGGTGGCCGCCGGCCATATCGGCCTGGTCGAAACCTTCGCCGAACAGCTGGCCCGCGCCTGCCTGGCCGATCCCCGGGTCAGTCGCGCCCGGGTGCGGGTGGACAAGCCCATGGCCCTCGCCCCCCACGCGGCCAGCGCCGGGGTCGAGGTCGTCCTCGTCCGGTCCTAGAGCCCCATGGCCACGGTCCATAGGGCGCGCATCTCCCCGCTGCTGCCCCCGACCGAATGGACGCTTGCCGAGGGTGAGCTGGTCGAGCGCCGCGGCGCCCGGATTCGCCGGTTTCCCCTCGCCGATCTGCGCCGGCTGACCATCGCCGATGGCCTGGCGCGGGCGGACTTCGCCCGGGGCCGGATGCGGATTCCCGCCCGCAGCTTCGCCTCCGGCATGAGGGTGGAGCGCCATGATGACACCTTCATCGCGCTGACCGACGCCCTGGCCGCGCAAGGGGCGGATGCGGCTCCACAGGTCCGTCTGGGTCAGGCCCGGCCGCAGGCGGCGGAGATGGTCGTCTGGACCATCGTCCTGTGCGGCGCCGGGGCTGTGGCGGTCATCGGCGCGGCCGGCCTGATCGGCGCCTGGGCCCTGGGCCTGGCGCTGGCTGCGCGTCTGGTCTTCGTGCTGATCCTGGCCGCCGCGGCCCTACCGTGGATCGAGCGGGGCCGCCGCATAACGCCGAATTAAGGTGCCCCCGCGCCCAGGGCGCCTCAGTATCGTCGCCAACGCTTCAAGGAGCCCGAGATGAGCGACGTCATGACCCCGGCCACCCCCTCAGAGGACCGCACCATGCCTGCGGTGGTCTATGGGCTCTATCTGCTTGGCCTGGCGAACGGGCTCACCATCCTGATCGGCCTGATCATCGCCTACGCCAATCGCGGTGGGGCGGGGCCTGTGATGGCCAGCCACTACACCTTCCAGATCCGCACCTTCTGGCTGTCGATCGGCTGGTTCGTGATCGGCGGGGTGATGGTGCTGTTCGGCATTCCCCTGTCCATCGTGCTGATCGGCATTCCCGCCGTGATGCTGGGCGTCTTCATCATGGGCGCCGTCGGCGTCTGGTTCGCTGTCCGCTGCGTGCTCGGGGTCATCTACCTGGCTCGGGGCGAGGCCTATCCGCGCCCCAATAACTGGCTGATCTAGAGGCGCCGAACGCTCACGGCGGCGGCGAGCGCGCGCCCTGAGCGCAAACGCGCGCCCCCTATGGGTTGCAACGGCTTGAGGGCTGGGCCGTCTGGCCGGCAAGCTTAGCCTTGCCGGAGCTGAGCCTGAGGGGGAACGCATGCTGGGTCGGATCATCGGACTTGCCTTGGCGCTCGCCCTGTGGGGCGGCGCCTATGTGATCCTCAATCCCGGCGGCCTCGACGGCCAGGTCCCTGCCTTGGGGCTGGGCGCCTTCGAAGGGGTCCGCGGCGGCCTCGGGCTCGCCGCTGGCCTGCTGGGGCTGGCCCTGGCCGCCGCCGCTCTGATGCGCGCGCCGGAACGACCGCAGGGGCGAGATCCCCTGGCGCCATTGATCGATGGTCACCAGGGCGAGATCGGAAGAGCGTCGTGTAGGGAAAGAGCGTAGATCTCGGTGGTCGCCGTATCACTCAAACAAACAAACACCTATCGACATCGAGTGTCCTACGCACACCGTCCTCATGCCCGATCCCCTGCTACCATCC
>CALEOQ010000286.1 GCA_937910255.1 uncultured Caulobacteraceae bacterium
TGGCGCTGGCCTCCAGCTCTTCCAGCTGCAGCTCCAGCTGGTCGAGCAAACGGCTGGTCCGCTCAGACGACGTCCCGAACCGCTCACGCTTGAGCTTGGCGATCTGCAGCTTGAGATGGGCGATGAGTGAGGTGGCGCCGGTTCTCCGTACAGTTTGGCGGCTTGGCTAAGGTTGGTTCGGGTTCAGATTACGCCGCCAGTTTGTGCTCAGGGTTGGCCCTATCCGGGGCGAGCCCCGGATAGGGCGGCGCCTGGATTTGTCCATAGGCCTCGTCGGGGGTGGCCCCGGCAAGGGCCGAGTGGGGCCGGTTGGTGTTGTAGTAGCCGATCCACTTGGTGAGCCCGGTCCGCAGCTCCGATCCGGTCTCGAAGGCGTGGATATAGACGCACTCATATTTGAGGCTTCGCCAGAGCCGCTCGATGAAGACATTGTCCATCCAGCGGCCGCGGCCGTCCATGGAGACCCGCACGCCGGCGTCCTTCAGCACGTCGACGAAGCGGGGGCTGGTAAACTGGCTGCCCTGGTCGGTGTTGAAGATCTCCGGCGTCCCGTAGCGGGCCAGGGCCTCCTCCAGGGCCTGGATGCAAAACTCTGCGTCCATGCTGTTGGAGAGCCGCCAAGACAAGACCTTCCTGGTCGCCCAGTCCATCACCGCCACCAGGTACAGGAAGCCCCGCCGCATCGGGATGTAGGTGATGTCGGCGCACCAGACCTGGTTCGGCCGGTCGATGGTCAGGCCGCGCAGCAGGTACTTGTAGGCCCGGTGCTCGGGGTGCGGGATCGTTGTGCGCGGCTTCTGATAAATCGGCGCCAGGCCCATCTTGGCCATCAGCCGACGCACCCGCATCCGGCCCACCTCATAACCCTGGCGGCGCAGATGCCGGGCCATCTGGCGCGAGCCGTACCAGGGCGTCTCCAGGAACGCCTCGTCGATCAGCCGCATCAGCGCCAGGTTCAGCGGGGTCTCACCCGCCGGCTGGTAGTAGAAGGCCGACCGGCTGATCGACACCAGGGCGCACTGGCGCTGGATCGACAGCCGGGGATGCTCGGGCTCGATCATCTGCCGCCTCCGGTCCAGGCTCAACGACCGAAGGCCTTGGCTAAAAAATCCCGCTCCACCACCAGCTGCCCGATCTTGGCGTGCAGCTTATCGATCTCGCCCTCCCGGGCGCCCTCGCTCGCCTCGGCCTTGCCGGAGAACACCCCGGAAAGACCCTCGATCGCCTGCTTCCGCCACGCCGCGATCATCGTCTGATGGACGCCGTGTTTCGTCGCCAACTGCGACAGGGTCAGCTCACCCTTCAACGCCTCCAGCGCCACCTTGGCCTTAAAATCAGCCGTGTACCGCTTCCGCTTCCCAGTCATAAAGTCCGTCCTTCATCGAGGTCGAACCTACCTTAGCCAACTGTCCGAATTTCCGGCGCCACCTCAGGGTGATCGGCGTCGGTGTGAGCAACGATGTCCCGCAGCTTATCGCCGAAGGCTGCAAAGAGATGTTTGGCCTTGTCCCGCGCCGGCGCTCCAGCGAGGAACTCGACCAAATCCAGCAATTCTCGTTGCGCGAGCGCCCCGCGCGCCTCATCCCAACGCGTGCTCAAGAGACGGTACGGTGTTGCGCTCAACAGCAGAACTGCCGGTGCGGAGGCGCCGCCGTCGGACCCAAGGAGCGTCTTCAGAAGCGGATCCTGCTCCTTCTCATCCAGAACCTGCCGATAGCGTTGAAACTCGTCGAGGATCACGAGATCGGGCGATTGGTGCCGCAAGGTAGCCAATGCCAAGGCTCGACGAAGCCGACCGACAAACGCGGTCGCCTTCCCCTTGGATGCCGCGTCGAGCCCAGCGCGGACGGGTTCGCCGAATTCCAGAGCCAACGCCTCTCGGAAGCGACGGCCGATGTTGGGTGGAGAGCACGCCAACTTTCGCTCGCTGTCTTCGACCACCCAGTCCCAGGAATTGCGCGCGCTGAGCCGGAGAATGCTGGGATCCAGATTGCGTGCGAAGGCAGGATAGGTTCGCTCCAACAATACCTTGAGAAAAGCGCGCTCTTCCTTGCGGCCCCCAGTCAGCCGCGCGCGGGCGCCTGGAAAGGACGTTGCAGGGGTTAGGGCATAGATCACCACGGGACTGGACGGCGTCTTCGACACAGCAATCAAGGACAGCCGATCAGGCGTATCGGTAGCGGCTTCGCGCTCCTTATCTCCCAGGAAGCCTACCACCCGATGCTTATTCTGGTGGGAGACCGCGTGGCCGTTGGCGATGTAGTAGACGACCAGGGGCCGATGGCCGTCCTGAGACATTCGGCGCGCGATCTCCTTCGCGACGACCGTTTTTCCGAGGCCGACTTCGTCCGCCACAAGGAAACGGCGACGTCCTCCAGCATCATTGAAGGCTCTCATCGCGGCATTCACCGCCGCCTTCTGAAATGGCTTGGGCTGGCTCAACCTCGACGCCTCCGGCCGGCCGGTTGTCCCAAACCGGCCTGGACCGTTCGCCACAGATCGGCGAACTGCCCTAAAGTCCGCGCGGCCGACGGATCTTCTTGCTCAATCTGTTCCAAAACCGCTGGCAGGTAGGTCGCCACACGGCGGTCGATCTCGGCGAATTTTTGCGGGTTCCTAGCCCAGGCGGCCAGGATCTCCTCGAGCGTCGGCAGCTCAGGATCGAAGGCTAGGTTGATGTCGGACGAGGTTTTGTCCGCGCGCTCATCTTGGGTCCAGTCACCCTCGCCATCGGTGGCATTGCCCGACAGGAGACCTGCGACCCAGAGAAGAAAGCCACGCGCGCCCAGGAAACGCGCAAAGGCCGCTCGATCGCGATCTTCGCCGAACGCAGGATCCGCCGGCGCCCGTTGAAGCCACGATAATCCCCGCTCCAAACGGCTCACGCGCAGCCGAACAAACTCGCTGCGCTCGTCCCGAGGGACTTGGCCCAGGCTCAAACTGGTTTCTCCCCGCGGCCAAGGCAGAAGCGGGCCATTCAGCGCGCCGACTTCAAGAAGGATGTCGGACTCGTCTGGATGTGGCCCACCGAATTTGGAGCCGGAACGATGCGTCAGCCGAAGGCCGCTGCCTTCAACGGTTAGTTCACCGGCCCAGCGCGCCGCCACTTGAGCGCGCGCGCGCTCCAGCGCCTCCTCCTCCAGCGTCGAAGCATCCGCCTCATATTCCGCTGTTGGAGCGGCGACGAGACGCGCCATGTCGAGTAGTGAAAAGAGCCCTTTTTCCACCGCCTCGCTGATCAACAACTCGGCCATGACCTCGACATTGCGGCCGGTCCACGCGCGCATTGTCGCGTTTGCGCTTCCGAGCCATAGCCGCCGCTTATTTCCCGTCCGTGTGAAGAGGAGCTTGGCGTGAAGACCGCGTCCGATCTCCTCGCCTTCTGCGGCAGCCCGGTCGTTCTCGCCGGCTGCCAGGTCGCTCGTCTCTAGCTGTGGATCTGGCGCGGGATAATCAGGCGCATCGAGCGCGAGAAGATCGTCAAATCCGGATAGAGCCGGCCCCACGCGCTCGATCTCTTTCATCGTCGTCAATAGGACACGGCGACCCTCGCTGGATTGCGCAAGCTTTTGACGAGCGAGGAAAGTCTTGTCGATGAAAGGACTGACGATAACAACCGCGTCGGCGCCTGCGGAAGGGACAGGAACCGTGAAGTCTCCGGTTCCCGTGGTCCAACGAATTCCCTGCACCTTCACGCCTGTGGGCGATCGCCACGAGACCGAGCTCACCGCGGTCGCAAACGACGAAGGCCGAACGCCCTTCATCTGAGCCTGCTCAGCTAAGGCGCGCGCGACGTCATCAACACCTGCGATCTGGGAACCGCCCTTGGAGGCGGATACCAGTAGGAGACCGATGTCGCGATTGACGCATTCGGTGAGATTGCGACTGCCAAGCCACAACCGCCAGCTTACACCGCCGTCGTCCTTACGCAGCTTGATGAGCGCAGCCTTCGGATGCCAACTGCCCGTCGCCTCGTCGAGATCGACCTCCCGCACGAATTGATCCAGCACCGCTGCGACCTTTGGCGTGCGGCGCATTCTGGCCAATCGACCACGTTGGATTAGGATCCGCGCCTTGCCCCGCAGCGACTCCACGGCGTCGGCGAAATCCGATGGCTTCCTCTCCCCTCATCGTTGTCCTTGCCGGCCAGCGCCAGCAGAGCCGCGCCGATTGAGCCGAGGTCGGCGGAGTAGGCGGCAAGAAGGGCCAGTTCGACCGTTTCATCAGCTCCGGGCCGCAATCCCTCGAGGAAGGAGAGC
Source organism: uncultured Caulobacteraceae bacterium (assembly GCA_937910255.1). GTDB lineage: Bacteria > Pseudomonadota > Alphaproteobacteria > Caulobacterales > Caulobacteraceae > Phenylobacterium. Next base: position 4,260 of record CALEOQ010000286.1, read on the forward strand.
GCAGGCCAGCTATCGACTGCGGCGCTCACAGCGCTGCCGCCAAGTCGTCCAAGAGGGTGGCGACCTGTTCCCACCGGTAGTGCAACGAGGTCGCAAGGCCATGCTCATCGCTGGACCATTCCAGGCGTCGAGCTCGTCCATTAGGGGTTCGGGCAAGTCGGGCGCGCGTGCCCTTTCGAGCCTCTGCGGCTTCATAGGGTTCAAAAAGGGCGCGGGGATCTAGCGATCGATCCTCAATCCACAACTTGGTCGCAAACAGGACCGCTCGCAATTTGGTGGGCAGATTACCGATGTCCGCTTCGAGCGCGTCAATGTCGAGCTTCCTGGCGATCGCGCCGTGCTGATCGACGATGTCGACCAGATGATCGCGGTGCCGCGTCGAGATTGGACGTTTGTCCTCGCGCTCGAACATGGATTCCAGCAGCGCATCGTAAATGGCTCGACCTATGCCCGCCAGGCTGGCGGCCTGCTGCGCCCGCCTCAGTGCGGAGCGATCTGGCCCAGCAATGTCCATGACCTCGGGCGACCACATATCGGCGGGCGCCTCGGCGCCGGTCCGGACCAGCCTCGCAAGCAAACACAGTTCAGGATCACTGGGCCGCCGCAAATCAGATAACCGCTCGCGCAGAAACGTCGCCTCATCTCGTGCAAGATCGAGAGAGATGTCGCCGTCTTGCCAGTTGCCGGGGCGGCGCGGCAAAGCGACGAACGGTGGGTCGAAGCCAAATAGCGGCTGACCATCGTCGTCCGTCGTGCTCCCGATCGGACGCAGCAACCGGTGCGCCTGAGCGCGCGAGATGGTCCGACCATTCGGCCGGGGCCGTAGAATTCCCCACACGGCCATAGCATTCCAATAGACCGTGGAGGGCGGCTGGCTCGAGGGCTTGGGAAAGACGCGGCGTCCAATCACGCCGAGGCCCGTCAATCGCCCCGCGAGTTCGCATTCGCGATCCCGCAGCGCTCGTGTGGCGGATGCGCCCGTCAAGCCAGCCAGGTCTTCGAAGAGCCAGGGGACGATGATAGCGTAGCGGGCGCGGGTATGCAGCACGGACGTGCCGGGAAAGAAGCGGTCAGCATAGCTCTGGTGAATCGTCAGGAAGCCGATCTCATCCCGAACGCCCGTCGATTCCTCGTCCATTTGGGCTTTGGCGCGCGCCAGCGCGTCCCGCGACAAAAAGGACCATCCAAGCGAAGGCTCCAGGCCCGAAATACGCCTCACGCCGTTGCTCCGCCGAGGGCAGCGCAACGCTCCACAACGAGGGCGGTCACTCTGCCCTGGACAACCTTTGCGGCCTCCGATTGCGCCGCGAAGGTCGGCAGGCGTAGCCCTCCGGCGCGTTCATCCAGCCGCTGGGTCAGTTGACCGATCGCTGCATCGGCATCACCGGCGGTCAGGCCGATGGTTCGCGCCAACGCCAGGAAGTCCTGCCGCGTCAGGCGATCATCCTTGCCGTTGAGCTTCAGCGCCATCCGATCGACACCGAGGCCCGGAAAAACCCGCGTGGTGACGGCGTCGTAGAGGGGGGCGAAGCGCACGGTCGTGAAGGTCTTGGCCCCGGGGTCGGCCGTCTTGAGCAGGGCCAGGTTCTTCAGGTGCATGTCGCCATCGGCGATCAGCCAGGCAAAGACCGCGCGACGGAACAGGATGTCGAGATCCGCGGCGGGATCGGTCGACAGGGGCCGCAGGCCGCGGGCCATGCGCTCTATCGTGCCGTCATACTTTGCCGAGGTCGGAAGATCGAGAATGGAGCAGAAGTCCTCCAACGCCAGACGACGCTGGTCCTTCGGACCGTGCCGAATGTCGAAGCGCTCGACTAGCAAGGCCGGCGACATGCCATCGGGCATTTCGATCAATGCCGCGTCAGGCACCTCGAAACCGGCCGCCCGACCAAGCTCCAGACACAGCCACTCCACGATCGGCAGCGTCTCGAATCCCGCCGTTCCTGCGGGCTTGAGAATATGGGTGAACGGCTGGTCGACGGCCGGAACGAGGCGGCCGTCGGGTGTCAGACTCATCGGAGCCTTGATCTGGATGCCCGACAAGCGCGGCGTCTCGGCCCGGGCGAAGATGCGCGCCAGGCTCTGCTCAAATGTCTCCTCGATCTCTCCGCGCGCCGGCCCCGCGTAATGGCCGGTGAAGCGGCCTTCGTCGCAGAAGCTCGCCAGCGTGGTGGTCAGCACGTCTGCGGGCAAGGCCGCCAATTCCTCGCGGCTCTCCACGACGGTGATGTTGGACATGTAGCGCCGCCCGCGCCGCAGCGCCTCGCGCTCGTCGCGCTCATGCAGGACCTGGGCGAGCCAGCCTTCTGGCAACAGCGACTCGATGAACGCCGGCAGCTTGCCCGGCGTGGTCTCGCGCACCAGGACCGGGCCGGTGCGCCTTCGCGCCTTCCAGCGCCACTCGAACCCGTCATGGGTCAGCCGGCCGAGCGGCTCGCCATGCCAGGCGACCAGGAGATCGAGCGCGGCCTTGTTGACCGGCGCCTTGGCCGTGCCCGGCTGCGCCATCAGGAAGCGCTCGGCGCCCTCCCCTTCGCGATACCATTCATTCTCGCGCGCCAACGCCCAGACGGCGTCGGCGGCCGCCTGGGGCGTGCCATGCTCCTCGACGAGGCGCGCAGCCATCTGGATGCGCATGTCCGCACTGATCGCGCTGGCGTGTTCGCTGCGCAGCCGGAAGGCTTCCAGAAAGCGCTGGCGGGGCGAGGACACGTCGATCCGCAGCTCGCCAAGATCGTCGCCGATCACCGCGGCTGCAATCGACGGATGGGCTGGGGCTTCGTTCTGGACGATCTCCAGCGTTCGCAGCCGCGTGCGCTGATTGCGGCGCCCGCTGAGGAACAGCCGCCCGTCCGGCGTGGGCGCAAGCAGGACGGCGCTGGCGGACGACAGGTAGGCGTTGGGATAGAGATAGTGCGCGATCCGGACCGCGTGGCCCAGGATCGCCGCCTCTGGGTCCGACTCGTGATCGACGTAGACGCCGCGCACGAGCTGGATCAGTTCACCGGCCTGGGCGCGCTGATGGGCGCGTTTGGCGTCGATTGTCTCTCCAACCAAATGGATCGCCATAGGATTTTCTCGCATCTCAGACGCGCGTTAATCCCACCACTCGTGTCGTGATGCAAGGATTATCACGCATCTGAGATGCGCGATAATCCCAGACACCTCAAGCATCGGAGCGCGCCGACGCGGACCGGCGTCGACGCGCTCCAGGACAATTCATGCCGCACAGGCGGCACCAGCCAGTCCTATGCCGACTGGCCTAGCGGGCTCAGAGCGGGTTCGCCGCCGTCCCCGCCGCCGCCCTTGATCCGACCCACACGGCGGCTTCTCCGACGGTCCCGGCGCTTATGGGTCCCGGTCCCCAAGCCCTATCGTCAAGCCACGGCCGCCGATTGATCGAGCGACGTCGCCTGCACGATGGCGCGAAAGTTCTCCAGAAACTCGGGATGCCGTCCTGCCAGAAAGCCCTCAATCTCAGGCCTAGACAGCAGCCGCTCCAGAAATCCGGCGGCGACGACCAGCACCAGCATGTCGTCGCCATACGAGACCTCGAGTTCCTTGTACTCCTCGCTCACCGAGGCCATTTCGCGCTCCAGCCGGGACATCTGCTCGGACGACAGCCCAGTCGCCTTCTTGAGTTCGTCCGGCTTGTGCAGATCCGAAGGCTTGGAGGTCGCCAGCAGAGCCTTGGCGTAGCTCACCGTGTAGTTGTTCGCCGACACCATCAGCTCGGCGACCTCGAGCTGCCGGATTGGCTTCATCTTGCGCAGCTTCTGGAAGGCGTGGTGGCCGACCGGCTTGTCCTTCAGCAGCTCGGCGACCTCGCGGCTGATTCCGGCCAGCAGATGGCGGCGCTGGCGGATAACCTTCACATCGACATTGAGCGCCCGCGCCAGCTTCTCCTCCGGAACGCCGCGCTCCAGCGCCCGCACGATCATGTAGTGCTCCTGGATCGTCGCGAGCCGATTGACCCGCTTGTTGTAAGTGAAGGACTCGTCGTCATCAGCGACCACGCATGGCGCGTCGGTCGCGCCGAGAAAGCGCAGCGCGTCCAGTCGCATATGGCCGTCGAGCAACAGATATTCGCCGCTCTTTTGGCGGGCGATCGACAGCGGCTCGATCAGGCCCACCTCCGCCACCGAGGCTGCGATCCGGCGATATTTCACGCTCTCGCGCACCCCCGCCGGCAGGGCCTTCGTCGGCAAAAGATCAGCGATGGGGAGCGTCAGAATATTGCGCTCGAAGGCGATTTTGACCGGATCCGACATGCTAGGCCTTTATCGGTCCGATCCGCTCGGCCAGGGCCCGCGGCAGAGTGCTGAGGCCCTCGGCACGCAGCAGCGTCACGAAGTGCTCGTCATCGAGCAGCCGGCGCATGGCGTTGGCCACAAACAGCAGCCGACTGCGGGCGAGCGACGCGCGTTTGATCAGCAGCTTTTGCCGCTCGGTTTCGCGCTGGTAGGCGCGGATCAGGCTCTCCGATGTGACCGCCTTCTGGGTGCGCGTGGACCTCGGACCGCGCTTGTGGAGCTGCTTGCCGCTGTTGTTGCGCTGCTCGATGATCTGCCGGATCGCCAGGACCTGGTTTCCCGGGATCGACTTCTCTTCATAGGCCTGCGCCAGCGCCTGCTGGACTTCACCGTCTTTGGCCCGGGCGATCTCCATCGCGATGGTATGGGGGATCACGCCGCGCTCCACCGCCGCAATCAGCTTCTCCTCGCCATTGTCGAGCAGGAAACAGATCGCGCTCACATACTCGACCGAGAAGTCGACCTTCGCGGCGATCTCCGGATGCGAGTATCCCCGCGCGCTTAACGCGCCGATGGCGTGGACGAGTTCGAGCGCGCTGTGCTGACGCCGCGCCAGATTCTCGACCAGGCTCATAACGTAGCAATCCTCCTCGGCGGCATCGATGACGATGGCGGGGATTTCGGTTTGGCCAAGCGCGACGAAGGCCTCCAGCCGCCCCTGACCGCAGACCAGGTCGAAGCGGGACTTGCCGGGCCGCTGGCTGACGGTGATGGGCTTCTTCAATCCCAGGTGCGCGATGCTGTTCACCAGCTCCTGAAAGATGCGCTTGTTGCGCACGCGCGGGTTCAACACGGTGATCAGATCAACCGGTATCGAGCGAATCTCCGGGGCGGGCGCGCTCATGCCGCCATCCTCAGCGGAACGCGCCGCGTCAGGTCGAAGAACGCGTCGAGCGTGTCGAAGCGATAGGCGTCGAGCAGAATCCCGTTCTCAGGCGCTAGCCGCAGGTTGGGGGTGGCGCCCATGTCCAGCCACGGCAGCAGGTAGTAGTCGTGGATGGCAACATTATCCTCCGCCATGCGCGCGACGATCGTGATACTCGGCCGCAGTCCGCTGTCGAAGCGCACCTTCCAGCGCAAGCCGCCCGCCGCGGTGACCTGGCATCGCGAGATCACGATCGAGGCCGAGAACTCCTCGTTGATGTGCAGCAGGTCCGTCAGCGGATCCCGCCGCACCGTTCCGCCGGCCGCTTCTATGTCGGCGGTGACCTGCGCCACGACACCGGGGTGGAGGGTGCGCAGCGTCCGATTGGTTTCGATGTAGCGATAGTCCCGGCAAGGCGCGTAGCCGACGAGCTGATAGGCGCGCACCAGGCTTCCGAACCGGTGCCGGAAGGTCGAGCTGGAGGGCATATCCTCGATCTCGTCGATCACCAGGCCCGACAGCCACCCCTTCTCAGCCAGGAGCGCCGACAATCGCGCGAGCAGCTCCTCGTCGGTGTATCGCCGGCTGCGCTCCTGGATGATCCGTACGCATCCGGTGAGGACCGCGGCGGCTAGGCTGTGAAACGCCGGGAAGTGGCTTAGGCGGCAAGCGCCGTGGGCGTCCAGTTCCAGGGCAACAACTCGTTGAGACGACTGGCCGGCAGGTCGTT